>NZ_AP026560.1:2937500-3135460 GCF_025997855.1 Deinococcus aetherius | reverse complement strand
ACCACCCGGCCTTTTTGCCCCTTTCCCGCCCGGCCTACCTTCTGGCTTTCAGCAGAATGACCCCGCTCGGGAGGAGGGGGCCATCCGGGTCGAGAAGCCTTTCCAGAGGGGCCGTGCTCCCTAATACACCAGATTGGACACGGCGGCGCTGCCCTGGCCGAGCCGCAGGCGGTACTCGATGCCCTCGCCGCCCGTCGGGGCGAGGTCGAAGAGCAGCGCGTAAGACTCGTTCCCCTGCAGATTGGCGGTCACGTCCGCCAGGAGGACCCCGTTCAGCGAGTTGCGGACGCTGAGGTTGTATTGCCCCGGGGACAGCGTGGTCACCCGGTAGGAGTCCGTCGGGCGCACCTGCCGCAGGATCGGCGTTCCGTCGAGAAGAACGTCCACCGCGCCTGCCCGCGCCGCCTGCGTGCGGAAGACCAGGGTGGCGGCGTCTGCTCGTGTGGCGTAGGGGGAAAGGGACGGCCCGGCGGGCTGGACGCCGGCCTGGGCGGGAGCGCAGCCCGTCAGGGTCCCCAGGGCCACGGCGCCGAGGGTCAGCAGGGCGAGGGCGGGGCGCAGGGCGCGCGGGGGTGTGATCATGAGCAGTACCTCCGGAAGAGTAGGCCTGTGGCCTCTGGTCGCCAGGCTAGGGCCGTTCGGCCCGTACTTCGCACGGGTCCGCTAAAGGCGGCCTAGCCTCTCCCTTTCATGAAACGCTCCGCCCCCAGGCTCACGGGGGCCGAGTCGAGGGGATGGGGACAGTCAATCGGCGTTCACCAGGTTGCGCACGGCGGTGCTGCCGCTGACGAGGGCGAGGGTGTAGTCCATTCCGTTCGCGTCGTAGTCGTTTTGCAGGCTCACCGCGTTGAGGCTGTTCGGCAGCACGTTCAGGGTGGCCGTCGCCAGCACCTGACCATTCAGGCTGGTCTTCACCGTGATGTCGTGGGCGCCGGGAGTCAGGAAGAGGAGGCTGGGCCGGTCGGTCGCCTGCACGCCCGCCTCGACCCGCGTGCCGTCCACGTACACGTCCACCGCACCCGGGCGGCCGGTGTCGGCGAGGAAGAGGACGTTGGGGCGGGCCTGCGTGGTGGCCGTGGTGGTCTGGGCGTGGGCCGTGTTCAGGGTGCCGTTCAGGGTCAGGACGAGGGCAGCGGGGATCAGGGCGGTCTTGGCAAGCTTGTTCATGGTCTTTCCTCCGGTCGTTCAGGTAGGCCCCTTTGGCTTCCCTGATGCCCGGAGGTTAGGCCGCGATTTTCAACGTTCCTCGCGCGCCATTCGAAGATCGTGTGCAGCGCCCCTCAAGGCCAGCTTCACCAGGCTGTCAGGGAAGGCTCAACCCTCCCGCACCGCCCGCAGCACCTCGGCCTCGCGCTCGCGGGACAGGGGGGCCTTTTGCGGGGTGTCCTCGCTCCAGGCCCGGGTGTCCCGCGCCGTCACCAGCGGGTCGGTGAGGGTGAGCCCCGCCGCCAGCGCCCGCTCGTTCGCCATGTCCATCAGCCCACCCTGCTCGCCGTTCACCGGGATGTACAGGGTGAGTTCCCGCCAGCCGACGCCGTGCGCCTCCAGCGTCGCCGGGTCCACCCAGACGGGCGTGCCGTCCGAGCCCGTCGCCCCCCGCACCACGTCCAGAAACTCGTGCCAGGTCAGGCGGGGTCCGGAAAGGTTGAAGACGCCCGGAACGTCCCCCTCCAACACCCCGACCGTGAAGCGGGCGAGGTCGCGGGCGTCGATGACCTGCACGAAGTCCGACCCGTCCCCGGGGGCCAGGAACTCCCCGCCCGCCGCCACCCGGTCCACCCAGTACGTGTAGCGCCCGGTCGGGTCGAAGGGACCGGCCACGATCTGCGGGCGGAGGATGGTCGCCCGCGCCCCGAACACCTCCCGCACGATTCGCTCGCAGGTGACCTTGAGGGGCCCGTACGTCTCGCCCGTCACCTCGGTCACGTCCTCGTCGGCCTGGGGGAGGAGGGGGTCGTCCTCCCGGACGGGGTGGCGGTCCTGCTCGGCGTAGACGCTCCCGGTGCTCACGAAAACGTACCGCCCCACCGCGTCTCGCAGCATCTCCGCGCTCGCGCGCACTTGCCGAGGCGTGTAGCCGCTCACATCCACGCAGGCGTCCCAGGTCCGCCCCGCCAGGGCTTTGAGGCCCGCCTCTCCCTCGTCGCGGTCGCCGCGCAGCCGCTCGACCTGGCCGGGCAGGTCGTCGGGGGTGCGCCCGCGCGTGAGGACACTGACCCGGTGCCCGCCCGCCAGGAGGGCCTCCACGATGTGCCGACCCACGAACCGCGTGCCGCCCAGGACCAGAACGCTCATCTTCGCCATGCCCCAGCATCCCACGCCGCTACCATGGGCCCATGAGCTTGCTTCCCTGGCAGGTCGGCCCGTGAAGGTGCGCTTCGTCTCGGGCCGCGTCCGCGTCCGCCTCGACGACTTGGAGGTCGCGGCCCTGGCCCTCGGCGACACGGTGACGGCGCGGGTGGAGTGGCGGGGCGGCGGCTGGGTGGTCGTCCTGGACCCGGCCGCGATAGGGGTCTCCGGGGAGGGGGGGACCCTGATGGTGGGCCTGCACGGGCGGCTCACCGATCTCGTGGACGGCGGTGAGGAGGGTGTCGAACTACCGGGCCCGCCGCGCGTGAACGTGGAGAAGGACTACGGGCCGCAGCACGCCTGACCCCCACCGCGCCGGCCCCGTGAACTTTTCGGGCTCGCCGAGAGGGCCGCGCGGGGCACAATAGGCGCACGCTATGACGATCCCAGGTGTGAGACCGCTCCAGATCGGCGACCCGGCTCCCGACTTCACGGCCCCGGACAACGACGGGTGCAGCGTGGGTCTCTCCGGATGGCGGGGCCGCTGGGTAATCCTGTTCTTCTTTCCCCGGGCGGCGGCCAGCCACTGTCAGATGCAGGCGCGGCGCTTCCAGGCCCTCTTCCCCGAGTTTCAGGCGGCGGGCGCCTGCGTCGTGGGCGTCAGCAGCGACACGCGGCAGCGCCAGACGGAGTTCCGGGGCCTGTGCGACCTGAGCTTTCCCCTGATCTCCGACCGGAGCGGGGGGCTGAGCCGTCTGTACGGGGTTCTGGACGACCCCGAACCCGGAGAGGACGTCGCCCTGGCCCGCCGCGAGACCTTCTTGATCTCGTCCATAGGGCGGATTGCGCACCGCTGGCGGGAGGTCACTCCCAACGTCCACGCCGCCGAGGTTCTCCGGAAGCTCCGGGAACTCCAGGCCACCTCGGCGTGAGGGCTGAGCACTCTCCTACGGATGTGGAGCGCCACAACCGCCCTTCACCCCTCCTCAGGACGTTCGTCCCCCGCAATTCCTAAGCTGAGGGGGCTCGAAAGGAGAGACGATGACGGACGACGGAGCGACGGCCACGGGCGGCATGAGGGGCATCACGGACGACACTCCCGAGCATGCGGGAGCCCCGGGGGAGGCGGGAAGCGTCGATGGAGTCTCCGCCTTCGGGGGCGAGCCGGAGAGCGGGGAAGTCGGGGCGTTCTCCACCCCCGCCCACGACGCCCCCCAGGACACGGAAGCGATCACGGCCAGCATGGACGACGAGCGCGAGCGGGAGGAGGGGCTCGTCAGCGGCATCGGCGGAGGGGTGACGGGGACGGACGACCTCTGACGCTATCCCCGGGCCGTTCGCTTCCTCGCGTGAACCCACGGGTTTACCGCTGCGACGCCTCCCAGTCCGCCAACGCTGCCTCCCCCGCCGGGGTGAGGGTGTAGGTGGCCCTCGTCTGCCCGGGCCCACCCTCCCGGGCGACGAACCTCCACTCCTCCAGCTCCTTGAGGGTCACCACGCTCAGCCGCCTGCCCGCCAGCGTGTAGTACGGGCCGCGCCCGGTCTGCCGGACGTGCATGACGAGTTCGGCGCCTTCACGCATGGCCCTCAGGACTCGCACCCGGGCCTCGGTCAACTCCACGCTCTCCCCTCCCCTACCGCCGCGCCCAGCGCCCGCCGACCTCCTCGGCCAGCCCCATGAGTTGCAGCATCACGAGCGCGGTCTGCAACTCGGGCAGGGGCAGGCCGGTCGAGGCGTGCAGGTCGTCGAGGGTGGCGGGGGTCTTCAGCGCGGCGTGGGCGCGGGCCTGTTCGGGGGGCAGGTCGGGGGTGGGGGCGGCGGGCGCCGCGTCCCAGCCGAGTTCTGTCAGAACGTCGCCTGCCGCCTCGGTGAGGACCGCCCCCTCGCGCAGCAGGCGGTGGGGCCCGGCGGCGCGGGGGTCCCCGGCGCGGCCCGGCACGGCAAAGACGGTGCGTCCGCATTCGAGGGCGTGGGTGGCGGTGATGAGCGACCCGCTCTTCAGCTCCCCCTCCACGACCACGACACCCGCGCTGAGCGCCGCGATGAGGCGATTTCTCGTCGGGAAGTGATGCTGCGCCGGGCCGGTACCAAGCGGGTACTCGCTGAGCAGGGTGAGGCGCTCCGCCAGCCGCTCGTTCTCGGCCGGGTAGACGCGGTTCACGGCGCTGCCGAGGACGCCCACGCTGACTCCCCCGGCCCCCACGCTCGCCTCGTGGGCGGCGGTGTCCACCCCCCGGGCGAGGCCGCTCACGACCGTCACGCCCGCCCGCGCGAGGTCGGCGGCGAGGGCGCGGGTAAGAGCGAGGGCGTGGGGGCTTGCTCCCCGGGTCCCCACAATCCCCACCGCACGCGGGACGACCGGAAAGTCGGGCAGTTCTCCCCGCACCCACAGCACCGGGGGCGGGTCGCCGAGGGCGTCGAGGGCGGGCGGGTAGCCCTCCAGGCCGCGCCCGAGCAGGGTGACACCCTCCGCCCGGGCCTTGTCCAGCTCGGCCTCCGCCCCCTGGGCCGCCTTGGGGGTGCCGACGGCCTCCAGCGACTTCACGTCGAGGCCGGGCACCGCGCGCAGGGCGGTGAGGGGAGCACGCAGGGCGGCCCCGGCACTTCCAAAATGAAGGCGCAGGTTCTCGATGCGGCGCGGCCCGAGGTGGGGGGTCAGGCGCAGGGTGAGCAGGGCCCGCAGCTCGGCGAGGTGGTCGGCGGAGGTCACCGTGGCAGGATAGGGGCGGCGTCCACACAAAATTCCTTCTCCCGGGTGATGGACATTCGGGGACGGACGTGGGAGTCATCCCGGAGGCCCGGAAGACGGTGAGCCCGACCTCATGGATGGCCCCCTCACGAGAGCCGCAGCGGTTCCCGAACCTCCGTCTCCTCCCCGAACTCCTCCTCGTCGTCGCCGAGGGCCGCGCCGGGGAGGGTCAGGGTGAACTGGGCGCCGCCGACCGCCTCGCCGGGCCGGGTTCCCTCCGCCCGCGCGCTTCCCGCCGTCAGCGTGCCGCCGTGCAGGACGGCGATCTGGCGGGCCACGCTCAGGCCCAGCCCGCTGGAGCCGCTGCCACTCACGAAGGGGTCGAAGATGCGCTCACCGAGGTCGGCGGGCAGGCCGGGGCCGGAGTCGCACACGGTGAAGGTGACGTGCTCGGAGGTCTCCCGCAGGGTCACCGAGACCTGACCCTCCGGCCCGGCGGCGCGGCGGGCGTTGGCGAGGAGGTTGCGCAGCGCCTGGGTCAGGCGGTCGGGGTCGCACAGGATCATGCCGTCCCAGTCCCCCACGAAGGTCAGCCCCGGAACCAGCCGGTCGAGCCGTCCGCGCAGGGTCGCCGCCGGGATGAAGTGCCACACCAGCCGCATCTCCAGTTGCCCCCGCGCGAGCTGCATCAGGTCCTGGGTGGTGAAGGTCAGCTCGTCGGCGACGAGGGCAGCCCGCACGACCTCCGGGTCCCCACCGCGCTCGGCCGCCCGCGTGAGGCTCGCCCTGAGGACGGTGAGGGGCGCCCCGAGTTCGTGAACGATCTGCCCCAGAAGCTGCTTTTCCCGCGCCTGCCCCGCCTCGATCCGCACGAGCAGGCGGTTGAGGGCCGCGAGCAGGCGGTGGACCTCGTCCTCGCGGGGGGGCAGGGGCAGGGTGGCGAGGCTGCGGGTGGGGTCGATGCGGTCAGCGAGGTCGGCGGCCTCGCCCAGCCCCGCCAGGGCGCGGCGCCCCACCCACCAGCCCACCACGAACATCAGCAGGGGCGTGACGAGCAGCGCGAGCAGCAGCGCGTTCAGGGCGATGCGCCGGGCGTCGATCAGGGCGTCTTCCGGCAGCGCGACCCACAGGGTGCCGAAGTCGCCGAGTCTGCGGGTGGTCGTCCGGGCGGGAAGGTCGCCGATCTGCACCGTGGCCTGCCCCTCGAAGGGGAAGGGCGCCCGCTCGTACTGCCGCAGGGCGGGCGTAGCGGCGAGGACCCGCCCGTTCTCGTCCACGATCATGGTGTAGACGCCCGCGCCCCCCGGCGACTTGCCCAGGCTCTGCCCCCGGCTCAGGAACGCCTCGGCGAGGCTGTCGGCCCGCTCGTTGAGCCGGGTCTGGAACTGCGCGTCCATCTGACGCAGCAGCAGGGTCATCACGCCCAGCCCGATCACCCCGATCAGGAGCAGGGCCACCAGCGTGTACACGAGCGCGAGCCGGAAGCGCAGGCTGTGCCGCCACGCCACGCGCGCCGTGCGCAGGGGGGCGCGGGTCACGCTGGCCTCTCCAGGGCAAACCCGCCCCGGCGGTCGGTCGCGGGGCGGGCAGGAGCGGGGTTCATGCCGGAAAGTCTAGAGCGGACGCCCTCAGGCTTGCAGGACATATCCGACGTTGCGGATCGTGCGGATGCGCAGGTCGCTGTGCGCCTGCTCCAGCTTCTTGCGGAGCTGCGAGATGCGGACCTCCACGCTGTTGCTGTTGGGCGTCTCCCAGCCGTAGAGGTGCGACTCGATGTCCGCGCGCGAGAAGACCCGCTCGGGCGTGCGCATCATCAGTTCGAGGATGCGCGCCTCGTGCTCGGTGAGGTTCACGTTCTTGTCGTTCACCGTCAGCAGCAGGCTGCTCGTCGAGAGGCTGGTGTTGCCGAGGTTCACGCCCGTCCCGGCGGCGGTGCGGCGCAGCAGGGCCGTGATCCGCGCGTCGAGTTCGGGCATGGCGAAGGGCTTGGTGAGGTAGTCGTCCGCCCCCGCGTTCAGCCCCGCCACCCGCTCCTGCACTCCCGAACGGGCCGAGAGCACCAGGACCGGCGTGCTGGAGTATTGCCGCAGGGCCTGCACGAGGTCGAGCCCGTCGCCGTCGGGAAGGTTGAGGTCGAGCAGGATGAGCTGGGCGGAGTGGGTGCCCAGCCACGCCTGCGCCTCCTTGAGCGTGGACGCGTGGTGAACGAGGTAGTCGGCGGAGAGGTATTCCTTGAGGAGCGGCCCGAGATGCGGGTCGTCCTCCACGACGAGAATCTGGGCGAGCATTCAGCGGTCTCCTTGGGGGGACGGGGTGGCTGGGTCGGCGGGTGCCTTGGACTTATCCGGGCCGAGCTTGCTCTTGTCGGTGGCCGCGCGCAGGCCCGGGAGCAGCAGCGTCTGCCCGGCGGGCTGGGGCAGCAGGTTGAGCTTGAGCCCCTCCAGAAAGCGCCTCAGGGTCACGCTGCCGCCCGGCGTTTCCAGGTTGAGCTGACCGGCCCGCAGGAAGCCGTCATAGCGGCTCTGCACGCTCGCGTAGAGCCCGGCGGCCTTCTCCTCGTCCTCGCGTGAGAAGAGGGCCACCACCGGGCCGGTGTAGTCCTTCACGAGCTGCACGGTCATGCCCTTCCCGGTCGTCTCGCCGTACCCCAGCTTGGTCTGGAGTTCGCGGTCCCAGATGATCAGCTTCAGCGCCTGCGCCGGGGAGGCGAGGGCGATCATGGTCAGGAGCGCGAGGGTGCGGGTGAGGGTCATCGGGTTCACTGTATCCAATCCAGGGCACACAACCTAAGTTGTGCCCGTGATCGTTCATCCTAAAGACCTAAGCTGACGCCCCTTTGACCGCCCCTTGAGGAGAGATTTAAACGCCCGCGAGGCGGCCGACCTGGGAGGCTGACCGCTGAGAGCTGACGGCTGACCGCTCCTAGATCGCCTCCAGCAGCAGCCGGTCGGGATTTTCCAGCAACCGGATGACCTCCTTGCAAAACCGCGCCGCCTCCGCACCGTCCACGAGCCGGTGGTCGAAGCTCAGCGAGAGGTACATCATGTGCGCCACCTCGATCTCGTCCCGCTCGTTCACGATGGGCCGCTTCTGGATGGAGTGCACGCCTAAGATCGCCGCGTCGGGCACGTTGATGATCGGGAAGGAGAACAGCGCCCCGATGGAGCCGATGTTCGTCACGCTGAAGGTGCTCCCCGCCATGTCGTCCGGCGTGAGCTTGCCCGCCTGCGCCCGCGAGGCGAGGTCCGTGACCTGCCCGGCCAGCTCGAAAACACTCCTCGTGTTCACGTCGCGCAGCACGGGCACGGTCAGGCCCGCCTCGGTGGCGACCGCCATGCCGAGGTTGTAATACCGCTTGAGGACGATCTCGCCCGTCGCCTCGTCGTACGAGGAGTTCAGGCTGGGGTACTTGCGCAGGGCCGCCGCGACCGCCTTGAAGATGAAGGGCAGGTAGCTGAGCCGCACGCCTGCCGCCTGCGCCTCGTCCTTCACGCGCGAGCGGAACTCGACCAGTTTGCTCAGGTTCACCTCGTCCACCGTCAGGGTGCGGACGGTGTAGAGGTGGCTCGCCTGCATCTGACTGGAGATCGCCCGGCGCATTCCCCGCAGCGGCACCCGCTCCTCAAGGTGCTCGTAGCCCTTGGGCGTACGGTACTGGGGCGGGGGAACGGGGAAACCGCCACCCTTTGTGGCGGGGGTTGGTGGTGGGGAGGCGGGCGCTGACACAGGTGCGGGAGGAGCCGGAGCAGGGGGTGGCGCGGCCGAGGTTTGCTGCGCCGGGGCCGTCTGCGCGTGGGCGCTCACGTCTTCCAACCGAATCCGCCCGTTCGGCCCGCTCCCGCGTACCTGTGCGAGGTCCACCCCGAGTTCACGGGCGAGCCGCCGGGCGGCCGGAACGGCGGGGACCCGGCCTGCGTTCCGAGTGGGCGCGGGGGTCTGGACGGGCAGGCTGAGGGTGGCCGTTTCCCCACCCCGTGTCCCCAGCCCCTGCACCCTCACCGCCTCGTCCGAGGTGAACGCCTTGAAAAGGCTCGCGTCGTCGTCCGCGCTCGCCGCGACGTGCCCTGCCTCCACGATGCTGCCCGTGTCGGCGTCCCCGGTCATCTGTGACCGTTCCTCCTCGGCCTGGACTGGCAACTCGCTGTTGGTCTCCGGGACCGCTGAGGGAGCCGGGCTCTCCCCTCCCCTTCCCGCCGCCTCGGCCGCCTCGTCGATCAGGGCGATGGGGGCGTGGACGGGCACCACGTCGCCCTCCTTCGCCAGCCGCTTCTGGAGCACACCCGCGACGGGGCTCGGAAGCTCCACCGTCACCTTGTCGGTCATCACCTCGCACAGGGGTTGCTCCAGGGCCACGCTTTCGCCCTCCCCCACCAGCCACTTCAGGATTTCGCCCTCGACCACGCTCTCGGCGAGTTCGGGCAGCAGCACTTCTCTCACTTGGAACCTCGATTGGTTGTGTCTTGTTGAAGTCACCGCAGAAACAACATGCGGGCCAGGCCGTAGACCATCAGCAGCGTGCCCAGGACCTGAATCCAGCGCTCCCCACGCGCGTACACCCACGCGCTCACTCCCAGCAGGGCGAACATGCCGCCGACAAGGAGGTCCGGCCAGGGATCGGGCGCCCGGTTCACCAGCGGGTACACGGTGAACCCGATAGCGAGCCCGAGGATGCCGAGTAGAGGGCGCAGAAGGTCCGGTTTCATGCCCTGACCTTAAGCTAGTAGGTGAGGGCCTTCACGCACGCCGCCGCGATCCGGTTGGCGCCGGGGAGGTACACCTTGTCCTGTACGTAGGGGTAGGGAGTGTCGAACCCCGCGACCTGCGAGACGGGCGCGAGCAGGCGGTCGAACAGCGCCTCCTGGATCACGTACGCGACCTCGCCCATGAAGTTGGCGGTGCGGGGCGCCTCGCTGACGAGGACCGCCCGCCCGGTCTTCTCCACGCTTCCCAGCACGAGGTCGCGGTCCCAGGGAACCAGGGAGCGAAGGTCGATCACCTCCGCCTCCACCCCCTCCCCGGAGAGGGCCTGCGCGGCCTTTTCCACGTCGGGCATCACGCCGCCGTAGCCGATCAGGGTGAGGTCCCCTCCCTCCCGGCGCACCGCCCCACGGCCCAGCTCGATGGTGTAGTCGTAGGTCGGAACCTCCCCCTTTGACGCCCGGTACAGCCGTTTGGGCTCGAAGTAGATAACGGGGTCGCTGCCCCGGATCGCCGCCTTGAGGAGCCCCTTGGCGTCGTAGGGAGTGCTGGGCATCACGACCTTGAGCCCCGGCGTGTGCGCGTAATACGCCTCCGGGCTCTGGCTGTGGTGGTGCCCGCCCTTCACGCCGCCGCCCGAGGGGGTGCGGATGACGAGGGGCGCGGTGAACTGCCCCCCTGAGCGGTAACGAATCTTGGCCGCCTGGCTGACGATCTGGTCGAAGCCCGGCCCCATATAGTCGGCGAACTGAATCTCGGCGACGGGCCGCATCCCGCGCACGGCCATCCCGACCGCCACCCCCACAATGCTCGCCTCGCTGAGGGGCGTGTCGAACACCCGCCGCTCGCCGAACTCGGCCTGGAGACCCGCCGTCGCCAGGAAGACGCCGCCGCGCGCCCCCACGTCCTGCCCGAAGACCACGACGCGCTCGTCGCGGGCGAGTTCCTCCCGCAACGCCTCCGTGACCGCCTGGATCAGGGTGAGGGTGCGCGTCGCGGGGGCGGCGCTCCCCTGGTCGGCGGGCCGGGACTCGGTGACCGTCATGCCTGCCCCCCCGTCTGCTCGGCGCGCAGGAAGGCGGCCTGTTCGCGCAGGTGGACGGGCAGGTCGGCGTACACGTCCTCGAACATGATGCGCCAGTCGGGCTGCCCACTCGCCTCGGCCTGCCGCACCGCCTCGTCCACCTCGCGGTGGGTGGCGGCGATCAGGTCGGCGCGTTCCTCGGCGCTCACCGGATGGCCCAGGTGCTCCAGCAGCCCCTCGACCCGGGCGATGGGGTCGCGGCCAGTCCAGAGGGCCACCTCCTCACGCGTGCGGTAGTTCTTCTCCGCGTCGGCGTCCGCATTGGAGTGCGAGCCGACCCGGTAGGTCAGGCACTCGACGAGGGCGGGCCCGTTTCCCTGCCGCACCTCCTCCGCGACGGACGACATCACCTCCATGACCGCGACGATGTCGTTGCCGTCCACGAGGTAGCCGGGCATGCCGTAGGCACGGGCCTTGACGTGGACCGTCTCGCTCGCGGTCTGGGCTCTGAGAGGCGTGCTGATCGCCCACTGGTTGTTCTCGCAGACGAAGAGGCAGGGCGCCCCGTTCACGGCGGCCATGTTGACCCCCGCGTGCCAGTCGCCCTCGCTCGTCGCCCCGTCCCCGAAAGTGCAGACGGTGATCTCGCCTACGCCCAGGTACTTCTGTGCCAGGGCGTTCCCGGCGGCGGGCGGCACCTGCGAGGCGATGGAGGAGCTGATCGAGACGAAGTTCTGCCGCTCCGCCCCGAAGTGGTGCGGCATCTGGCGCCCCCGGCTGGGGTCCGAGTTGGTGCCGAGGCACTGGCTGACGAGGTCGAGGAGCGGCACGCCCATCGTCAGGCCGAGGGCGTGGTCGCGGTAGTACGGCCACACCCAGTCGTGGCCCACCTGGATCGAGCGGGCGAGGCCGACCTGGGTGGCCTCCATCCCCCGCGACTGGGCGTAGAAGGTGGTGCGGCCCTGACGGAGCAGGGTGACGAGTTTGCGGTCGAACTCCCGCGCCCGCACCATGTCGCGGTGCAGGCCCCGCAGCACGTCGGGCGTGAAGCGGGCGGGCAGTTCCCGGATGGGCTGGCCGTCTTCGGCGACCCAGCGCAGCGGGTCCGAGGTGAACGGCTGAATCATGACGGGCCTCCTGAGCGGTCGGGCGGTGGGGACACGCAAACCCGTGCCCCGACCTCGGCTGTCTAGCAAACGCTCGTTAGGCATTCTAGCGGCTCCGTGCCGGGAGGCGGGAATGCCCCCGGTGAACGGAGCCGCTCCCTGTCCCGCCCCAATCCCCTTCCTCACCGTGACTCCGGCGGGAATGACCGCCTCTCCCCCGTTGCTACACTCGCGCTGACATGAGCGGCTGGAACGTGATCGTGATTGGCGGGGGGCACGCGGGCCTGGAGGCCGCCTGGGCCGCCGTAAAATTCGCCCGCACGGCCCTGCTGGTCGGGAACCCGGCGACCATAGGACGGATGCCCTGCAACCCGGCCGTGGGCGGGCCGGGCAAGAGCCAGCTCGTCTTCGAGATTCAGGCGCTCGGAGGGCTGATGGGCCGCCTCGCCGACGACACGGCCATCCACACCCGGGTCCTGAATGCCAGCAAGGGGCCCGCCGTGCAGTCCCTCCGAGTGCAGAACGAGCGTGACGCCTACGCCGAACGGGCACAGGACGTCATTCTGGGACACCCGGAGATCGACGTAGTCCGTGGCGAGGCCGCCGACCTGGAGCCGGACGGGCGGGGTGGCTGGCTTGTCGTCACGACCGACGGCCGCCGCCTCGCCGCCCGCAGCGTGGTGATCGCGGCGGGAACCTTCATGCGCGCCGTCACCTGGTACGGCCGTCACTCCCGCCCCGAGGGCCGTCAGGGGGAGCCGCCCTCCCGTTTCCTGAGCCAGCCCCTCGCCCGCGCCAGGCACGTCCTCAAGCGGTACAAGACAGGCACCCCGCCCCGCGTCCGCGCCGACTCGGTGCGCTTCGCCGACCTGCTGGAGATCCCCGCCGATCCCCAGCCGCGCGGCTTCACGGGGCAACCCGGCCTGCGCGCCGCCGAGTCCCCGACCTGGCAGACCCACACCACCCCCGAGACGCACCGCCTGATCGGCGAGAACCTTCACGAGTCGCCCATGTACGCCGGGGACATCGAGGGGCTGGGCCCGCGCTACTGCCCGAGCATCGAGGACAAGGTCGTGCGTTTCTGCCACCACGACCGTCACCTGCTGTTCGTGGAACCTGACGGCGTGCAGACGAGCGAGGTGTACCTCCAGGGGTTCAGTTCCAGCCTTCCGCCCCGCCTTCAGGACCGGCTCGTGCGGACCCTCCCCGGCTTCGAGGCTGCCGTCATCCAGCGGTACGCCTATGCCGTGGAATACGACGTGGTGGACTCCACCGAACTTACCCTCAACCTCGAATCCCGCCTTCTGCCCGGCGTCTTCACGGCGGGTCAGATCAACGGTACGAGCGGCTACGAGGAAGCGGCGGCACAGGGCCTTGTGGCGGGAGCGGCGGCGGCGCGGCGGGCCCTGGGGTTGGAGGAGCGTCAGATTTCACGTGAAACGGGCTACCTCGGTGTCCTGCTCGACGATCTGGTTTTCAGGGGCAGCGACGAGCCCTACCGCATGATGACGAGCCGCGTGGAACACCGCTTGATCGTGCGGCAGGACAACGCCGACGAGCGTTTGACCGAGCTGGGCTTCGAGCTTGGGCTGGTGGATGAGGCCCGGCGAGCCCAGGTACGTGAAAAGTACGCCCGGGTGGTCCGGGGCATCCGTGCCCTTCAGACCCAGCGCGCCCAGGGGCAGACCGGGGACACCTGGCTGCGCCGCCCCGAGTTGAACCTGACCGACGTCGAGGCGCTGGGCGTGGAGCTTCCTGCTCTGACGCCGGAGGAGCGCGAGGCCCTGGAAATCCGGGTGAAGTACGCGGGGTACATCGAGCGCGCCGAGCGTCAACTCGCCGCTGAGGCCCGGGCCCGGGAGATCAGTCTGCGAGGGGTCGACTTCTCCCAGGTTCCCGCCCTCTCAAACGAAGCCCGAGAGAAGTTGAGCCGTGTCCTCCCGGCGACCGTCGACCAAGCGGCGCG
Source organism: Deinococcus aetherius (assembly GCF_025997855.1). Classification (NCBI taxonomy): domain Bacteria; kingdom Thermotogati; phylum Deinococcota; class Deinococci; order Deinococcales; family Deinococcaceae; genus Deinococcus; species Deinococcus aetherius. Next base: position 3,121,687 of record NZ_AP026560.1, on the reverse strand, counting down.
GGTCCCCGGTGTTCGTCATGCCGACGTGAGCGCTCTGCTTGTCCACGTCAGACGCGTAGGTGGCGTTTCACGGGAAACCCGACAGTGAAACAAGTTGGAACCGTCCAATGTCCTCTGCTTGACGCCTCTTCTGTTTCACGAGAAACTTGACGGTGAAACAATAAGGGGGACTGCACCTGAGTAATTTTGAAGAGGGAGTGCTGTTGGGCGTGCTGATCGGGGAGGGCCACTTCGGCGGCGACGGCAAGCAGCCGCAGGTCACGGTGAGGATGCACACCCGTCACGAGCGGCTGTTCGGGCGGCTGCTGGAGTGGTGCCCGGGCTCACGGCTGTATGGACCGTACGACCACGGCGGGCGCCGTTATTTTCAGTGGATGGCGCGCGGCGAGGTGTTGCGGGAGCAGATCGTTCCCCTCCTCGACCGTCTGCCGCTGGAGGAGATCGATGAGCACGTGTTCGAGCGTTACCGGGCGATGAAGGAGAGGTACGGCCTATGACCCCCGAGGGAAGACGACTCCTGCTGGAGGCGGCGGCGGCGCTGGAACTGGATCTGACCCCACGGGTCGAGGTGTTCGGGCAGTTGCTCCAGCTGCTCGTCATGGCGGCGGATCAGGTCAACCTCACCTCGCTCCGGGACGAGCGCGACATCGTCCTCAAACACTTCGTGGACTCGTTGACCTGCCTGCGGGGGGGCTGGCTGGGCGGTGAACGGCGGGTTCTCGATCTGGGAACGGGCGCTGGCTTTCCGGCCCTGCCCCTCGCCATCGTGCGCCCGGAGTTGGCGATCACGGCGATGGACGCGACCCGGAAAAAGGTGGAGTTCGTGGGCCGGGCGGCGCGGGAACTCGGGCTGACGAACGTGGAACCGCTTGTCGGGCGGGCGGAGGCCCTGGGGCGCGAGCCGGGGCAGCGGGAGGGGTACGAGCGGGTGGTCACGCGGGCGGTGGCGGCCCTGCCCATCCTCGCCGAACTCGCCCTGCCCTTCCTCCCGGTGGGCGGCCTGCTCGTCGCGCAGAAGGGGGCGCTGAGTCCCGAGGAGCTGGAGGCGGGCACCCGGGCGGCGGCGGCGGTCGGGGGAGAGGTGCGGGCGGTGGACGCCTTCGCGCTGCCCGTGCTGGGGGACGCGCGCACCCTGGTGGTGATCGAGAAGACGGGACCGACGCCGGAGCGCTACCCGCGCCGGGAGGGCGTGCCGAACAAGCAGCCGCTATTCTGGAAGGTGACGTGAAGATTCTCGGAGTCGTGAACCAGAAGGGCGGGGTGGGGAAGACCACCACCGCCATCAATCTCGCCGCGTACCTGGCGGCGGGCGGACGCCGGGTGCTCTTGATCGACATGGACCCCCAGGCCAACGCGACGAGCGGCCTCGGCCTGCGGGGGCAGGAGCGCGGCCTATACGAGGCGCTGGGCGAGCCGGGGAGCGTCTCCGAATTGGTCCAGCCCTCCGGCCAGCCGGGGCTCGACGTGCTGCCCGCCACGCCCGACCTCGCGGGTGCCGGGGTGGAACTCGCCGACGACCCGGGAGCCCTTACCCGTCTCCTGGGCCGGGTGGAGGGCTACGACCTCGTCCTGATCGACGCGCCGCCCAGCCTGGGGCCCCTCACGGTGAATGTGCTCGCCGCCGCCGACGCCCTGCTGATCCCCCTCCAGGCCGAGTATTTCGCGCTGGAGGGGTTGGCGGGCCTGATGGAGACGGTCAAGCGGGTGCGCGGAGGCCTCAACCCGCGCCTAAAGGTGCTGGGCGTGGCGATCACTATGTTCGACGGGCGCACGAACCTGGGGCAGGAGGTCGAGACGATGGTGCGCCAGCATTTCGGCGAACTGGTGTTCTGGTCGGTCGTGCCGCGCAACGTGCGCCTGTCGGAGGCGCCGAGCTTCGCCAAGCCCATCAACGCCTTCGCGCCCCTGTCGAGCGGCGCGGCGGCCTACAAGAGGCTGGCCGAGGAGGTGATGCAGCGTGTCGAAAAAATCTAGTGGCCTGGGGCGCGGCCTCGACGCCCTGCTCGGCAAACCGCCGCCCGCCGGGAGCGGGACGGGCCAGACGGTGCAGACCGTCCGGGTGGGGCAGATCGTGCAGGCGGCGTATCAGCCCCGTCAGGTCTTCGAGCCGGAGGCGCTCGCCGAACTCGCGGGGAGTATCCGGGAAAAGGGCGTGCTCCAGCCCCTCCTCGTGCGCCCGCGCGGCGAGGGGTACGAGATCGTGGCGGGCGAGCGGCGCTGGCGGGCGTCGCAGCTCGCGGGACTGACCGAGGTCCCCGTCATCGTCCGCGACCTCGGCGACCGGGAGGCGCTGGAGATCGCCGTGATCGAGAACCTCCAGCGCGAGGACCTGGGTCCGCTGGAGGAGGCGCGGGCGTACCAGGCCCTCCTCGACCAGGGGCTCAACCAGGAGGGCGTGGCGCAGGCGGTGGGCAAGGGCCGTTCCACGGTCTCGAACGCCCTGCGCCTGCTGACCCTGCCGGAGGCGGCCCTGCGCGCCCTCGACGCCGGGGAGATCACCGCCGGGCACGCCCGCGCCGTCCTCGCCCAGCCCGAGGCCGACCGCGCCTGGGCCCTCGACCAGATTCGCACCCGCCGTCTGAGCGTCCGCGAGGCGGAGGCGTTGAGGCGCGAGACCAAGACCTCCGCCCCGATCCAGGTCAACCCCCCGCGCCCCTACCGCCAGGTTGAACTCGACCTCAGCCGCCGCACCGGCACGAGGGTCCGCATCACGGGCGAGGACCGGGGCCGGGTGGAGCTGGATTTCGGATCGCGCGAGGAACTCGACCGCATCCTCGACCTCCTCGGGTACGCGGCGGAGTAACCCAGGGGGCAGGCGGGGGAGAGCATCGTCACTCTCCCCCGCCTGCCCTTTTGCCTCAGCGCCGCGTGCCGACCAGGAAGATGTTCGGCCAGGGGCGGTAGGTGCTCTTGAGGGTGTCCTGCCGAACGGTCTGGCCGCCCCGGACGAACTTGCGCGTGACCTCCATGACCGCGCCGGGGGCGGCCCAGTCCACCTGCTTGCGTTGCCCGGCGGGCAGCGAGGCGTCCCGGATGATCCGGTCGGCGGGGGCGGGCGTGCTCTTCAGCACACGCGGGGTGCCGACCTCCACCGTGAAGTCGCGCGCCTTCCCGAAGACATGGACCGAGAGGCGGGCCTCCTCGTCGTTCCACTCGCTCTGGAACCACAGGGCGCCGCCCGTGTCGTTGGCGAACTTCAGGTCGAGGAAGGGCTGGTAGATCGTGGCGTCGAGGCCCTGCGGCTCGTAATAGTGGACCTGGTAGGAGTGGTTCTGGCGCTCCAGCACGGGCAGGCCCGCGTTGTAGAGGGTGCGGAAGACCGTCGTGCTGACCTGGCAGATGCCGCCGCCCAGCCCGCTCGCGGTGCGCTCCCCGGCGATGACGAGCCCGGGCACGAAGCCGCCCCTGGCCGTTACGGGCCCGACGATCTGGTTGAAGGAGACGACCCGGCGCTCGATCAGGCGGTCCCGGAAACGCACGGCACCGACGTGGATATTCGTCATGCGCTCGGGGCTGCTGCCGTAGTAGTTCGTCTCGCCCGTGCCCAGATGGACCGTGATCCCGCGCGACAGGAAGTAGTCGAGCGTCCGCTTGGGCGCGGTCTGCCCGGCAAGGGCGACGTTCGCCTTCACCGCGCGCGGGTCTTTCAGGGCGGCGAGGACATTGGCGCGAGTCTTCGCCTCGTCCACGGTCAGGCCATTGCGCTGCACGACCGCCCAGCCGTCCCACTGGTTCTCGAAGCGGGCGTCCTGGGCCTCACGGGGCAGGTCGGCCAGGAACTTCCGCAGATCCGCCTCCAGGCTCGCGGTGATCGTGCCGCGAGCCCGAAGCTCGGCCACGCGCGGGCCGGGAAGCGTGAGGGTGCGGCTGAAGGGCACCGTCGTCTTCTTGCCGTTCACCAGCGCGGGCCACTGGGCCTGCACGGTGATGAGCAGCGGTGCCGTCGGGGCAGGGCGGGCGGGCGGGGCGGGGGCTGGGGCCGGTGCGGAAGGAGGCGCCGGGGCGGGCTGGGGCGCCGCCGCTGGAACCGCCGGGGTGGGCGTCGGGTCGGCAGGAACCGGGACTGGGGCGGGCGCGGGAGCCGGAACAGGCACCGGGGGCGGCGTCGGCGCGGAGACCGGGGCGACCGGGAGGGGCAGCGCGGGGATGTCGATGCTCGTCTGCGCGGACGCACCCCCCAGTAGCACGCTCACGAGGACGGCGGCGCTCCGACGGGCAGCGCTCCTTGAAAAAGAGGGCATAGCGCGAAGTATCTCACGGTCCCTGCCGCGAAACGTGACTGCAGGCTGAGGGCCGGGGGAGGGGAGAGGTGGCCCTCAGCGGGCCAGGGGGGCGGGCTCGCGCGTCTCCTGAAGCTGCCGCTCGATCTCCGCGACCGCCGCCACCGCGTGATGGCGCCCGTTCTCGATGAAGACCTGATTCGTCTTCCCCGCGAAGCCCGCCGAGCCCACCACGAAGAGCCCCGGAACGCTGCTCTCGTAGTGCTCGCTCAGGACCAGGCAGTCGTCGGGCTGGGTGGCCAGGTTCAGGCCCGCCAGGAAGGAGAGGTCGGGGCGGTAGCCCGTCAGCGCGAAGGTGAAGTGGGTGGGCAACCGGGAGGTGGTGCCGTCCTCCTGCTGCACGAGGACGTGATCGGGGTGAATCTCGACCACCCGCAAGTTGAAGTGCGCCGCAATGCTGCCCTCCTTGATGCGGTTCTCCAGGTCGGGGCGCACCCAGTACTTGATCGTGCTCTTGAGTTCGGGCGCCCGCACCACCATCGTCACGTTCGCCCCCCCGCGCCACAGGTCGAGGGCTGCGTCGGCGGCGGAGTTGCCCGCCCCGATCACGGTGACGTTCAGGCCCATGAAGGGGTGCGCCTCGGTGTAGTAGTGCGAGACGTTGGGGCTGTCCTCGCCGGGAATGCCCATCGTCAGCGGGTTGTCGTAGTACCCGGTCGCCACGACGAGGCGCCGCGCCTCGACCACGCCCGGCGTGCCGTCCTGCGCCTCGATCTCCAGGGTGAAACCCGCCGGAGCCGCGTGCACCCGCCCCACCTCCGTGTACTGCCGGACGTTCAGCTCCTCGCGCTGGGTGACGAGGCGGTAGTACATCAGGGCGTCGCGGCGGTCGGGCTTGTCGTGCCCGGTGACCATCGGGTGATTGCCGATCTCCAGTTCGGGCGCCGTGGTGAAAAAGGTCATGTAGGTCGGGTACTCGAAGATGGCGTTCACCACGCAGCCCTTTTCGAGCACCACGTAACTCAGCCCCGCGCGCTTGCAGGCGATGGCGGTGGCGAGGCCCACCGGCCCGGCCCCCACGATGGCCACGTCGAAGAGTCCACTCATGCCGGGTATTGTGCCAAGGGGACGCTCAACGAACGGTGAGGCGAGTCGGGGCGGTGCTTCACTCCACCTCCCCGCGCACGAGCATCAGGGCGAAGGTATAGGTAGGGTTCTCTGGGCTGTCCCTGGTCTGAAACTCTTCCATCACATCCAGAAGCCGCCGCTTGAGTTCGCCCGCCTGCTCTCGGGTGAGACGCAGGCCCCCGATGTTCAGGAGGAAGGGCTCGTCCCCGCCGAAGAGTGCGTAGCCCTTGCGGCGGGGCGTGCCTATGCTGAGCATGCTGCCCTTCTCCCCCCGCTCCAGCCAGAAGCCCCAGCGGTCGTCCAGTTCACGGAAGCGCCCCACACTCAGGTGGGTGAACCGCTCCACCCGGGGGAGAATCTGTCCGTCGAGAAAAGCCTCCAGCGTCTCCGCCCCCGTCGCCTCGTAGGGAATGAACCAGCGGGAGAGCACCCGGTAGCGTTTCACCGCGCGGCCAGCCCGGGGGCAGACCTCGACCACTTCCGCCACACCCACCCTCTCCAGCTTACCAACGAGGTAGTGGGCGCGCTGCACGCTCACGCCCAAGCTCTGCGCCACCTCACCCACCGAGCGCGGGCGCTGGATCAGCAGGTCCAGGAGCGGGCGTAACCCTACGTCGAGCAACAGGGCGGCCTGCGCGCTGTTCGCCACCCTCTCGGGCTCCCCGGACATGGACCCAGCTTAGGAGCTTCCTACTCCGAAAGGCGTATGTTCCTTCAAGTAGCCCTTCCTCATACTCGACCCATGCACCTGCCACCGACGCTCTGGAACCGCAGCTTCGTGCTGTGGCTGCTCGCTTCCGGGCAATCGCAGCTCGGCTCGGCGCTCGCCTCCATCGCGCTGAGTTTCCTGGTGCTGCACCAGACGGGCTCGGCGGGCCAGATGGCGCTGACCCTCGCCTGCTCGCTGGCCCCCAACCTGCTGATGCCCTTTGCGGGAGCACTCGTGGACCGGGTGAACCTGAAAATTCCCCTGATCGGGGCGGACGTGGCGCGCGGGTTCCTTCAGGTGCTTGTCGGCGGCCTCGCGCTCGCCTGGGGGGAGGTGCCGTTGTGGGTGGTGAACGGGGCCGCCCTGCTAACGGGGTTCGCGGGCATTTTCGCGGGCCCGGCGGGGAGTGCCGCTGTGCCCGGCCTCGTGCCGCCCGCCGAACTTGCCCGCGCGAACGGACTCCTGGGCGGGGTGGGGCAGGGGGCGTGGCTCGTCGGGACCCTGGCCGGGGGCTGGCTCGTGTCGGTCTTCTCGCCGCCCGTCGCCATCGTGCTCGACGGCGTGAGCTTCTTCGTGATGGCGGCGCTGCTGCTGGCGGTGCGCTTGCCGGGGCGGGTCGAGCCGGGCGGACCTCGCCCCGGCGTGCTCGCCGATGTCCTCAGCGGCCTGCGCCTGATGCGCCGATCAAAGGTGCTCACCCTCGTGCCCTGCATCGGCCTGGTGCTCAACGCCACCCTCGCCCCGGTCACGGTGATCACGCCGAAGCTGATGGAGACGCTGGGGGCAGGGGCGAAGGGCTACGGCCTCTTCCTCGCCCTGGAGAGCCTGGGGATGCTCCTCTCCGGTGCCCTGATCGCCGTGCTGGGCAACCGACTGCCGCCCCGACGGGCGACCGCCGCCGGACTCGCCCTCACCGCCCTGATCTACGGGGTGATGGGCCTGCGGCCCGACGTGCCCGTGCTGCTGACCGGCGCGGTCCTCCTGGGGTTCGGCTTCGGCATCCTGAACACGCCGCTGAACACCCTGATGCAGCGGATGGTGCCCGCCGAGTACCTGGGCCGCGTGTTCAGCGTGCTCGGCACCGGGTCCACCCTGGGGATGCCCCTCAGCCTGCTCCTCCTCTCGCCGCTGCTCGACCACACCCCCCCGGCCCTGTGGTTCGGGGTGGCCTCCGTTCTGCTGCTTGCCGGAACCCTCGCCTGGGTGCTCGTGGCCCTGTCGGAGCGGGTGCCGCCGGACCTGCATACCCTCGCGGGGAACCGAAGTGCATCCAGCCCGGTCGCCGATGAGCCCGGAAGAGCCCAGCCTGCCGAAGCGTGAGCGGGCATGTGCGGCGTGGGGAACTCTCCTGGCCTGTTACCGTGACCGGGTGCGTCTGAAGCGATTGGCGGCTTTGCCCCTCGCCCTCTGGGGTCTGGCCTCGGCCGGGGGAATGGAACCGCTGACCCGGCTGGAGGCGTTGCGTGGCATCCCGGGAGTGGTCAGGGTCTTCGAGGTTCCCCAAGGACGGCTGGGCAAAGAGGGTTATACGCATCTGGTGACGATCAGAGAGGCGGGTGCAGCCGTTCAGGTACGGGTCTCGCTGGGCGCCACCGAAGGGAGCGGCGCCGTCAATACTTCCCTGTTGTGGGTGGACCGCCCACTTGTCACCGTCCTGGACCGGGAGGTGTTGACCCGGCTGGCCCGTGGGATAGCTGCCCGCTGCTTCGTCGGCGTGACGGCAGGGCAACTCGACGCTCTTCGGGCGCTGGCGGGCAGGAACTGGCAGGCCGAGCTGGGCTGGCAGTCCACACGGGTGGGCCCCCTGCATCTGGAGTGGAGCGGGCGCGAGGGGCTGAATGTGGCGGACAGGGAAGCCCCGGGGCTCTCTCTGGAGTGGCCCGCCAACGCGAGCCGTTGCGTGTTCTGAGGCTGATCCCCTGGCGAGTCCTCACCGTCCCGTCTCCCTGACCGTGACGCCCGCCTCCTCGGAGCCCCCCGTTACACTGACTCCATGACCCAGACCACCTCCTCCCAGACTCGCACCGAGTCCGACACGATGGGCCAGCTTCAGGTCGCTTCGGATCGCTACTGGGGCGCGCAGACTGAGCGCAGCATCCACAACTTCCCCATCGGACGCGACACCTTCGTCTGGGGCCGCCCGGTCATCCGGGCGCTGGGCATCCTGAAAAAGGGCGCCGCGCAGGCGAACGCCGAACTGGGCGAACTGCCGGGGGACATTGCCGACCTGATCGTCCGCGCCGCCGACGAGGTGATCGCCGGGCAGCTCGACGACCACTTCCCCCTCGTCGTGTTCCAGACGGGTTCGGGCACCCAGAGCAACATGAACGCGAACGAGGTCATTTCAAATCGCGCCATCGAACTCGCGGGCGGCGAGATGGGGAGCAAGAAGCCCGTCCACCCCAACGACCACGTCAACCGGGGCCAGAGCAGCAACGACACCTTCCCGACCGCCATGCACATCGCCGTCGTGCTGGAGTTGAACGAACGCCTCTACGGCGGCGTGGGCAAGCTGCGGGACACGCTGGCGCAGAAGGCCGAGCAGTACAGGGACCTCGTGAAGGTGGGCCGCACGCACCTGCAAGACGCCACCCCCATCACCCTCGGGCAGGAGATCGGCGGCTGGGTCGCTCAGCTCGACTACGCGCTCGCGGAGGTCCGGCACGCCGAGCAGGGTCTGTACGACCTCGCCATCGGGGGCACGGCGGTCGGGACGGGCCTGAACGCACACCCCCGCTTCGGGGACCTCGCCGCGCAGAAGTTCAGCGAGGAGACGGGCTTCCCCTTCCGCTCCGCCGAGAACAAGTTCGCCGCCCTCTCGGCGCACGACGCCCTCGTCCAGACCTCGGCGGCGCTGCGGACACTGAGCGGCGCCCTGATGAAGATGGCGAACGACTTGCGCTGGCTCGCCTCCGGCCCGCGCAACGGGATCGGCGAGATCACCATTCCCGAGAACGAGCCCGGCTCCAGCATTATGCCCGGCAAGGTGAACCCCACCCAGTCCGAGGCGATGACGATGGTCACCACGCGCGTCTTCGGCAACGACGCAACGGTCGCCTTCGCGGGCTCGCAGGGCAACTTCCAGCTCAACGTGTTCAAGCCGGTGATGGTCCATGCCGTGCTGGAGAGCATCCGCCTGATCTCGGACGCCTGCCTCGCCTTCAACGACAACTGCGCGGTGGGCATCGAGCCCAACCTGGAGCGGATCGAGCACAACCTCGCCGTCAACCTGATGCAGGTCACCGCGCTGAATAAGCACATCGGCTACGACAGGGCCGCCGCCATCGCCAAGAAGGCGCACAAGGAGGGCACCAGCCTGAAGGAGGCCGCGCTGGCGCTGGGCTACGTGACCGAGGACGAGTTCAACCAGTGGGTCGTTCCGCTGGACATGACCCATAGCTGAGGCGCATGGAGGTCCAGGGGCTACTCCTCGGAGGCGGGGATGGCCCCTTTCCTCGTCCCGGAGACGGTCCTGTGGGCCTCGACCAGGGTGCCGAGCGCCAGGGTAGCTGCCTCCCGCCTCGGGTTGACGTTCTGTGGGCTGGGATGCGGGCAGACGAGGGCGGGGAGCGGGGAGCCCACCAGCGGCCAGACCTTCTCGGCGTGGCGCCCGACGAGCACGACCACCTGGAGGTCGGGGAGGAGGCCGAGAAGGTACTGGGTAAGGGGAACGGCCTCAGCGTACTGCCCTGGCCAGGGGGTCACGACGCCGTTCTCACTCATCTGCCACGGCACGACGTTCCACATCGCCGCCTCGCGCCGCCGCAGCCCCGAGAGGTGCAGCAGGCAACGCAGGTTCTCCGCCGTGCCGTCCGGGTTGTCCATCGAGACGAAGCGGGTACGGCTTACGGCCGGGCCGGGTGTTTCGAGCAGCAGCAGGACCCGCGCCAGGACACCACCGTCCACGGGGTCGAAGAAGGGAAGCCAGCGCCCGCTTTCGGCCTGGACCTGCTCGGCCCAGCGGTTGAGCGGGGCGACGTGGAGCTCGAAGCTACGTTCCAGCCGGGCCTGTCGTACTTCCGGGAGTTCGAGACTGCGTGTTTGCAAGGGCTTCCTCTTTTCGGGAGTTTGACTTCGGGCTGGCGGGAGGCGGAGGGGCCGCTGCATACGTTTGACAACCGATGCATCTCACCGTATTCTCTTTTCATCGCCGCCCGAGAGGCGGCTTTTTTCTTCTGGTAGCTCGGCCATAAACGCCCCTTCACCGGAGTCTCGCCCGCCCGCCGACCCCGGGAGGGCAGGCTGACCCCATGACCGACGACCAGAAGCAGGGCTACGATCCCGCCAACACCTCGCCCGCCGAGGGCCAGAGCCACCCCATCCCCGAGCAGGACCGGGGCAAGGACCCGGGGATAGACCCCGCCGACAAGGACTCGGCGGAGGGCGACCGCGACGAGGTGGAGGACAGCGCCACCCCGGGCCGTGACTGAGCCCCTGCTGGGGTTGCCCGAAGGAGAGCGGCCCCTGAACGCGGCCCGCCCGGAGTCGGAGCGGGCCGAACTCCTCCGTTGGATGTTCGACCGGGTGCATGAGGAATACGGCGACCGCACCCACGAGCCCCGGCGCGAGCCCATGCACGAACTTATCAGCACCATCCTCTCCCAGCGCACGACCGCCCGGGACGAGGACGCCGCCTACGGGGAGTTGCGGCAACTCGGCGACTGGGACGCCATCATCGAGACCCCGACCGAGTTGGTGGCGCACGCGATCCGGCGCAGCAACTACCCGGAGAGCAAGGCGCCGCGCATCCAAGCCACCCTACGTGCCATCCGCGAGCAGCGGGGCGGGTACGACCTCGACTTCCTCGCCGAAATGCCAGTCAAGGACGCGATGAAGTGGCTCACCGACCTGCCGGGGGTGGGCCTCAAGACCGCCTCGCTCGTGCTGCTGTTCAACTACGCGCGGCCCGTCTTCCCGGTGGACACGCACGTCCACCGCGTCTCCACCCGGGTCGGCGCGATTCCTCGCATGGGCGAGCAGGCGGCGCACCGGGCCCTGCTGAGGCTCCTGCCGCCCGACCCGCCCTTCCTGTACGAGTTGCACCTGAACCTGCTGCGGCACGGCCAGCGGGTGTGTACGTGGACCCGCCCGAGGTGCCCGGCCTGCGTGCTGCGCGAACGTTGCGACGCCCACGCGATCTACGGGAACAACGTGCCGAGCTTCGGGGAGAAGCCGGGCAAGGGATAAGGGTTACCCGCGCTCCCGCTCCCGCAGCACAAGCTGAATCAGCCCCAGCGTCACGAGTTCCGCCTCCTCGGGCCGGACGGGACGCAGTTCCTCCACCACGAAGCGGCGGGAGAAGAAGCTGCGGCGTTTGCGGACCCGGAAGGCCGGTTGCCCGGCGACGTCCGTGACTGTATATGTGGGATTGACGAGGTAGTCGAAGCCGAGCGCGATCAAGTCGCCGACGAGGGGGATGACATCGAATACGCCCTCCACCACGCTCATCCAGGGCTGGTCGTCCCGGATGGTGAATTCGGGGCGGCCGTCCGGCCCGAGGAGTTCGTAGCTCGCCGCCCACAGAGTGCGCAGACCCTGAGCCTGAAGGGCGCCGACCTCGGAGCCGTCCACCCGCCGAATCTCACGCCGGGCCCGCCAGTCCAGCGCACCCGCCATCAGGCCCCGGGCACGGATGCCGTGGGTCTGCTGCCTGCGGCCCTCGTCGGCGTACACCCGCACCTCGTCGCGGATGCTGAAGAACTTCTCCTTCACGACCGCGACGAGCTGGCCCTGCGCGTCGGTGACCCGCAGCTCGGTCAGGAGGCTGAACTTGAATTCGAGCGTGAGGGGAAAGGAGGGGTTCACACCCCGGTCTACGGGCTCAGGCGGGGTCCGGTTCCCACACGTCGAAGCGGGTGCCCGGCCCCACGCCCGCTCCCTGCGCCCACACCTGGGCGGGCTGGGCCTTGCGCGCCTCGGGCTGAACGGTCCGGACGCGCACCGCACCCGTCCCGCACGCGACGGTCAACCCGCCTTCCTCCACCCGCAGCACCTCGCCCGGCTGGCCCGACCCCTCCGCGAGGCTCAGGCCGCCGAGCTTGAGGCGTGCTCCTCCCAGGAAGGCCGTCGTCTGGGGCCAAGCGGCGACCCCCCGGTAGCGGTTCACCACCGCCCGCGCGTCGTCCCCCCAGCGCACGAAGCCGTCCTCCTTCACGAGCATGGGGGCGTGCGTGGCCCTGGAGTCGTCCTGTGGGGTGGGGGAGAGGTCTGAGAGGCGGGAGAGAGCCTCCACGATCAGCCGCGAGGCCTGCGCGCCCAGGGCGTCCGCGAGTTCGAGGCTCGTCCACTGGGGCGCGATGGGAAGGGGTTCTTGCAGCAGGATCGGCCCGGTGTCCATCCCCTCGTCGGTCTGCATGATCGTCGTGCCCGTGACCGTCTCACCGCGAATCAGGGCCCACTGGATCGGCGCCGCGCCCCGGTAGGCGGGGAGGAGGCTGGTGTGGGTGTTCAGGAAGCCGTACCTGGGAACGGTCAGCAGGGAGCCCGGCAGGATTTTCCCGTAGGCGCAGGTGACGGCCACGTCCGCCCCACTCTCGCGCAACCGCTCCTCGAAGGTCACGTTCCCCCGGAGTTTCTTCGGCTGCGCCAGCGGCAGGCCGAGTTCAGCCGCGCGGGCCGCGACGGGTGGCGGCGTGAGTTTGAGCCCCCGCCCCACCGGCTTGTCCGGCTGCGCGACGACGAGGACGACCTCGAAGTGTTCCCGAATCGCCTCCAGCACGGGAAGCGCGAAGGCGGGCGAGCCGAAAAAGGCGACGCGCGGGGAGGTCAACCCTGGGCCTCCAGCGTTTGCAGGTAAGCGCGGGCGCGGCCCTTCAACTCCGCCAGGTATTCGACGTACTCCTCCGTCACGGAGCCGGGCAGCCGGTCGAGGTAGTACAGGCCGTGCAGGTGGTCCGTCTCGTGCTGGAAGATGCGTGCCAAGAAGGCGCCCGCCTCGATGCTCCGCCGCTCGCCTTCGAGGTCAGTGTAGGTCACCCGCACCTCGCTGTGGCGGGGCACGTCCGTCCGCTTGATGCCGGGGATGCTCAGGCAGCCCTCGCCGAAGCTGGTGTCCACTCGGTCGGAGAGGGGTTCGACCACCGGATTGAGCATCACGAACTCGCGCAGGGCACGGGCTCTGAGCGGCTTGCCCTCCTCCGTGTCGTCGTCGTACTCGGCGGCCACGAAGATCTGGTGGGGAAGGCCGACCTGGGGCCCGGCCAGGCCCGCCCCGCGCGCCTCGTACATCGTCTCCAGCATCGAGCGGGCGACTTCCCGCAGAGATTGAGGGGCGAAGCCGGGCACCTGCACCGGGGCCGCAAGGTCCTCAATGGCCCGCGCCTGTCCACGCAATACGGGATCGCCGTACAGCCGGATAGGGTAGACGCTCGGCTCCATCACTTGGCCCGTTCCTTGCCCGCTTCCGCCAGGCTGTTCAGGTACGCCTTCGCCTGACGCTGCATCCCCGCGAGGGCCTTGCGGTGGTCTTCCGTCACCTCGGGGGGCAGGCGGTCGAGGAAGAACACGCCGTCGAGGTGGTCGGTCTCGTGCTGGAAGACGCGGGCGAGGTAGTCGTCGGCCTCGATGGCGCGCTCCTGCCCGTCGAGATCGGTGTAGCGGACCTGCACGGCGCGGGCGCGGGGCACTCCCTCCTCGTAAATGCCGGGGATGCTCAGGCAGCCTTCCTGGTAGGAGCGGTCCTTTTTCTTGTCGATCACGGTGAGGACCGGGTTGAGCATCACGAACTCGCGCAGGACGCGGGATTTGAGGGGCGCGTCGCCGCCCTCCTGCTCCTCCTCGTCGTCCTCGTACTCGGCGGCCACGAAGAGCCGCACGGGGAGGCCCACCTGGGGGGCGGCGAGCCCGACGCCGCGCGCCTCGAACATGGTCTCCAGCATGGTGTTCGCCACCTCGCGCACGGACTGGGGGCCGTAGCCGGGGACGGTCAGGGTGTCCGTGGGGCTCAGGGGCCGCGCCTTGCGACGCAGCACGGGGTCACCGTACAGGCGGATGGGGTAGACGCGGGGGGCCTCGGCCATAGCACCCCTTTTTATCAGAGGCGCGGCGACCAGAGGCCTGCCTAGGGGTGGTGCCATACCCGCACCTTTGCCGCCGGGATGCCCCCGGCCCCCCTCCAAAGGCGAGGCGCGGCTGAAAGGCCCTCTCACGCCGTCCCCACCGGGCGCCCCTAGCGTCAGGAGGAGCACAAGTTCCCCGGAGGTCTCCCGCTATGCCTACCCGTCCCGTCCTTGCCCTCAGCCTCGCCCTGCTCGCCTCCCTTGCTTCCGCCCAGACTGCCGACCCCTCGACCACGCAACCTACGACGACCACAGCCACACCCGCCCCCACCGGGGACGCTGCCGGGGCCGCCGCCGAGGCCCGAGCCTTGGCCGAGCGGGCCCGCGCCACCTACCCCCAGGGCAGCGCGAACATCGACCAGACCCTGTGGAAGCAGGCCGCCGCCGCCGCCGACCGGGCCGCTGGGCTCGAACCCACGAACCCCGAGTACCTGCGGCTGCGCGCCCAGATCTACACCGAGGTCGGCTTCTGGCGGCAGGCAGAACTCGCCTGGGCCGCGTACTTCCGCGCCGCGCCCGCTGCCCCCGGCAGCGCGGAGGCGAGGCAGGCCGCGACCGTCCAGTACAACCTGGGGTACGCCGCGTACACCCGCAACCAGCCCGAGCAGGCCGCGCGCTTCTTCGCCGCTTGCCTGGAGTTCGACCCGGCGAGCGCCTCCTGCGCGACCTGGGCTGCCCGCACCGCGCTGGAGTCCGGGGACTACGCCCGCGCACAGACCCTCTACAGCCGGGCGCTGAGCCTGAGCCCGGGGGACAAGACGCTCGTGTACTTCAGCGGCCTCGCGCAGAGGGCCAGCCGGTACGGCCCCGCCGCCACCCGCGCCTTCAGCCGGGCGTACGCGGACCTCGACGCGGGGCGGGGGGCCCAGGCCCTCGCCGGGTTCCAGGAGGCCGCCCGGGGCGCCCCCAACTTCATCGAGGCGTGGCGGGAAGCCGGGCGCGTGGCGCTCGAACTCGGGAACGCGAACGCCGCCCGCGCCGCCTACCAGGCCGCCGCCGCCCTGCCCGAGGCGAACGCGGGCGACCGCTACAACCTCTCGCTCGCTCAGGAGGGCGAGCGGTACGGCCTCGGCGCCGTGCGCGCCTTCCGCGACGCCTACGCGAAGTACGCGGCGGGCGACAAGGCGGGGGCCGAGGCCGGGTTCCTGGAGGCCACGCGGCAGAACCCGCAGTATGCCAAGGCCTGGGCGTGGCTGGGCCGCACCCGCTACGAGGGGAAGAACTTCACCGGGGCCGCCGACGCCTACGCGCAGGCGGTGAGGCTGGACCCCGAGGACAAGGCGAGCGCGTACTACCTGCGGCTGGCGCAGCAGGGCCAGTAGCGAACCGTCCTCCCTTCACGGGGTCCAGCGCCGAGCCGGGCCCCGCCCTTCTCATCCCCGTTCACGCGCCCATCAGACTTAGCCCATACGCTGAACCCTATGCGCCCCCTTGCCCTGCTTCTGCTTCCCCTCACCCTGACGCTCGCGGCGTGCGGCTCACGCGGCGTGCAGGCCCCGGGCGACTACGACCTGAGCGGCACCATCGGCGGCAACTGGGGCACCGACCCCAGGTTGCGGCTCGCGCTCGTCGGCACCGGGTTCCCGAGCGTCGTCACGAACGACGGCAATCAGGCACAGAATGTCGTCTCGACCGGGGCGAACACCTGGAACTTCGGCTTCGACCTGCCGGGCATCCCCAGTGTGGCGGGCGTGTATCAGGTCGTCGTGTACAACGACGCCAACAACACGGGCACGTACGAGATCGGCGAGAGCTTCGCCCGCAACAGGCAGTGGTTGATCTACAGCACCTTCGGCGGCAGCGTTCCCGCCGTCACCCTGCCAAGCGGCGAGGAAGTCACCCCCGCCATGACTGTCGATCAGGGCTGGAACCTCTACGACCGCAACTATCCCCTCAGCGACACCAACCCGCGCCCGGCAAGCAAGGTGACGGGGTACGACCTCAGCCGCTGAGGATCAAGGGCACCCTTCGGAACGCTGCCGCCCCGGTGGCGTTCCTTTTTGTTTGTCCTACAGGTTCTCCTTGAAGAACGCCACACTCCGGTCCAGCGCCAGCCGCGGGTTCCGGCTGAGGTTGTGGTTGTCCCCCTCGTAGCGGTACGCCTCGACCGACTGCCTGGCGGCGCGCAGGTCGCGGGCGAGGTTCTGCTGGAAGGAATAGGGCACCTCCTCGTCGGCGGTGCCGTGGTGGAGCTGGATCGGCCGCCCGTTCAGGTCCTCCAGGTAGGCGTTGGGGCTCAGCGCCCGCAGATAACGCTGCTGGAGGGGGTCGAGGGTGGGCCGCTCTGCCCCGGGCGCCCGGTTCCAGTCGGTCGCCAGCACGTCGTAGCTCGCCACTACGCCCGCCCAGAGGGACGCGGCGCGCAGGTCGCGGTCCACCAGCATCGCGCGCAGGGAGAGCTGCCCGCCCATCGAGTGCCCCCACAGGCCCAGCCGCCCCGCGTTCACCCGGCGGTCCCGCTTGAGGCTAGCGGCGGCGTTGAGCACGTCCACCGTGTAGCCGGGGTCGTCGTACCCCCCGGGCGCCACGCCCTCCGAGTCGCCGTGCCCCCGGTAGTCGCTCTTGAGGGTGACGAAGCCCGAGCGCGCGAAGGCGTCCTGGTAGGCGACGTACCGCTCGGTCGTCCGGTACTCGTCCGGCGGGATGTACCCGTGGTTGAACACGATGGCGGGCCAGCCTCCGGCGGGCGGCGTGCCGCGCGGGACGGTGATCAGGGCACGGATGGTCAGCCCGTCCGACTCGTAGCTCACGATCTGCCGCGAGTAACTCATCCCCGGCTTCAGGTTCCGCAGGACGGTGAGGGCACTTCCCGGGTACTCCCGTGCCCGCAGCGCCTGGATGCTGACGGGCTCCCGCGCGACGAGGGCCCGCAACGCAGCGTCCGTTCCCTCGCCGAGAGGAGGGACGGAGGACGGAGCCGGGTCCGGTGAAGGGGTCGTCCGAGTCTCCTGCACCTGTGTTGTCCACAGCCCCTCGAAGGGCAGCCTCTCCTGCTGGCTCACCGCGATATATACCGCCCCCGCCGCGAGGGCGAGCAGGGCGAGGGTGAGGAGGCGTTTCACGGGAAACGGGCCGTCCTCACAGCCGCCCCCTCAAAGCCGCTCCTTGAAGAACGCCACCGACCGCGCGAGCGCCGTGTACAGGTTGCGGGTCAGGTCGTGGTTGTCGCCCGGGTAGACGTAGCTCTGCACGGGCTTGCCGACGCTCCTGAGCTGGCCGACCAGCGAGGTGTGGAAGGCCACGGGCACGTCCTCGTCCGTCGTGCCGATGTGGAGCTGGAGGGGGCCGCTCAGGTCGCGCAGGTAGGAGTTGGCGCTGAGGGTGTTCCAGAACGCCGGGTTGGCCTTCGGCGTGCCGTACTTCGCCACGGCCTTCTCGCGCAGTTCGAGCACGCGGCGCGGGATGGAGGCGGGCACCGGGCTGTTCCACTCGTTCATGATCTGGTCGTAGTCGCCCACCACCCCGGCCCAGATCACTCCCGCCTTGATGCTGCGGTCGATGACCATCGCGCGCAGGGTGAGAAAGCCGCCCATCGAGTGCCCCCACATGCCGATGCGCCCCGGGTTGACGCGGGGGTCCTTTTTCAGGCTGGCGAGCGCGTTCATCACGTCGGTCGTGTAGCCGGGCGAGTAGTACCCTCCCAGCGCCTCCCCCTGGCTGCTGCCGTGCCCCCGGTAGTCGCTCTTGAGGGTCACGAATCCGGCGCGGGCGAAGGCGTCCTGGTAGGCCACGTACCGCTCGGTCGTCCGGTACACGTTGGGCGGGATGTAGCCGTGGTTGAACACGACGGCGGGCCACCCTCCGGCGGGCGGCGTGCCGTTGGGAACGGTGAGGAGCGCGTTGATCCGCAGCCCGTCCGAGAGGTAGCTCACCACGTACCGCTTGTAGTTGCTTCCCGCCCGCAGCGCCTGCCGAACGGTGAGGGCGCTGCCTGGGTACGCCTTCTGCCGGGCGGCGGGAATGCTCATCTGGGCGGCGTCCACCCTCGCCAGCGCCGCCGCCGACTGGGCGTGCGCGGTGGGGGCGGCCAGGGCAAGCAGGGGCGGCAACAGGACAAGGGCTCGCTTCATGGGAGGCAGCCTAAGCGGCGCGGGTGAGCGTGACGGGATGACCCGCCACCAAGGAGCGCAGAGCGAACGTTCAGGGCCTCCTCAAGCGTCTGTCATGGGCTCACAGCCGCGCGTCCAGCCCGTCACTCTCCAGCGCCAGCACGCCCAGGACGCACTCGTGGACCCGCCCCACGCCCGCTCCCTCGACGAGACGGTGCAGTGCCTCCAGCCCGAGGTGGAACTCGCGCAGGGCCCGGCTCCGCTTGGCGGCCAGCGAGCGGGAGCGCAACCGCCCCAGGTTCTCCGGTCGGGTGTACTCCGGCCCGTAGATGATCCGCAGGTATTCCCGCCCCCGCACTTTCATGGCGGGTTGCAGGCCGCGCTTTTCCGGGTTCAGGAAGGCGAGCGGCTTGACGACCATGCCCTCGCCGCCATTCTCGGTGAGGGACAGCCACCAGTCGGTCGCCTCCCGCTCGCTCGCCTCATCCCCTATGGTGACGAGGCGGTGGGCGGTGCGTCCGAAGAGGTTGGGATCGGCGTCCGCGAGCCTTCCCAGCGTCCCCAGGTGCCAGAGATGGTCGCTGTCCATGTGGACAGTCCCCTCCGAGGCGAGGAGGTGGAAGGGCCTGACCTGCACGTCCCCCGGCCCCTCGACCCGGCGGACGTAGGCGCGGTAGGCGTCCCGGTAGGCGAGGAGGTCGCCCGCTCGCTCGCGGGTGCGCTCCAGAAGTTCACCGACTTCGAGGCCACGCGCCCGCGCCTCCTCCAACGCCCTCACGGCGGCGGGCAGGGCCGCGTTCCCCGCCGCGCCGACCGCCGCGTACTGGTTCCGGATCAATTCCTCCGCCTTCAGGCTCCACGGCAGAATCTCGGCGTCGAGGACCAGCCAGCCCGTGTTCAGCTCCTCCCACAGCCCGGCGCGGGTGACGGCGGCGCGGGCGCGGCTCAGCACGTCCGCCTCCGAGCCGTCCCCGAAGAAGGGGCGCCCGGTGCGGGTGTAAATGCGGCCCGTGCCCTCCCCGCCGAAGCGTCGCCGGGCCGCCTCCTCATCCCTCGCCAGCACGAGGACGGCGCGGCTGCCCATGTGCTTCTCCTCACACACGACCCGTTCCACGCCCTGCGAGCGGAAGTAGGCGAACGCCTCCGCCGGATGTTCCAGGTAACCCTCCCGCGCACTCGTCTCCACCGGGCTCATCGTGGGCGGGAGGTAGGGGCACCACGCCGGGTCCACCCCGAAGCGCCCGAAGGTCTCGACCGCCGCCGCCCGCTCGCCCTCCCGCAGGGCGATGCCGCCGAAGGTGCGCGTCTCGATCCTGGCCTTGCCCGTCAGCGCGGCGAGGTCGGGCACCCCGTCCGTTCCCGGCGTCTCCGGTGCGGCGAGGGGACGCGCGGGCACGGCGTACTGGGCGTGGGCGGCGACACTGACGGTCTCCATCTCCGGGTAACGCAGGGCAGTCAGCGAGCCGCCGAACGCACAGCCGGTGTCGATGTTGAGGGTCCGGTTGACCCACCTCGGCTGGAGGGCGGGGGTGTGACCGTACACCACATACGCCGACCCCCGGTACTCCTGCGCCCAGTCGCGCCGCACGGGGAGGCCGAGTTCGTCCGTGCTCCCGTCCACGTCGCCGTAGAGGGCAAACGAGCGCACCCGCCCCGACGCCCGGCCCTGGTAGCGCTCGGGCAACCCCGCGTGCGCGACGACCACCCGCCCGCCGTCGAGGACGAGGTGGCTCACCAGCCCGTCGAGGAAAGTCCGCACCCGCGCCCGGAACTCCGGCCCGGCGGCGTCCAACTGGGCCAGCGTCACGTCCAGCCCGTGCTGCGCCTTGACCGCCTTGCCGCCCAGGGCCCGCCCCAGCTTGTCGTCGTGGTTGCCGGGGACGCACAGAGCCGCACCGGACTCGACCATCCCCATCACCAGCCGCAGCACGCCCGCGCTGTCGGGGCCCCGGTCCACGAGGTCGCCCACGAAGACGGCGGTGCGGCCCGGGGGAGGGGTGACCGTCTCGCCGTCCAGCCGGTAGCCCAGCCGCTCCAGCAGTTCCCGCAACTCGGGCAGGCAGCCGTGTACGTCGCCGATGAAATCGAAGGGCCCGGTCAGCTCCTTGCGGTTGGTGTAGAGGGGGACGCGGGTAACGGTCGCCGCCCCCACCTCCTCCTCCGAGTGCAGCACCCAGACGTGCCGGAAGCCCTCCTTCTGGAGGCCGCGCAGGGTGCGCCGCAACTCCGAGACCTGCCGACCGATCACCGAGGCGGGAAAGTCCCGATCCGTCCGCGCCGCGTGCCGCGCCTCCAGCACCGCCCTCGGCAGGTCGAGCACGATGGCGACGGGCAGCACGTCGTGGGCACGGGCGAGGTCCACCAGACGGCGGCGGTCCTCCGGGCGCACGCTCGTCGCGTCCACCACGGTCAGGCGCCCGCGTGCCAGCCGCTTCCCTCCCACGAAGAACAGGCTGTCGAAGGCGTCCCCCGTCGCCTCCAGGCTGCTTTCGTCGTCGCTGACGAGGGCCCGGAAGAAGTCGCTGCTCAGCACCTCGCTTGCCTGGAAGTGCCGCGCCGCGAAGGACGACTTGCCGGAGGAGGAGGCGCCGACGAGGGCGACGAGGGAGAGTTCGGGCAGGGCGATGTGCATGGGGCGAGACCTCAAGGGCCGATGCTCGCACACCGGGAGGGGGCAGGCATGGGCAGATTGGCGGAGTGCGCCCCTACACTGGCCCTATGAACCGCACGGACCGCCTGCTCGCGCTGGTGCTGGAGCTGCGGGGGCGCGAGTGGGTGCGGGCGGAGGAGCTGGCCCGCACCTTCGAGGTCAGCGTGCGGACAGTCTACCGGGACGTGCTGGCCCTGAACGAGGCGGGCGTTCCCGTGGTGAGCGTGCCGGGGCGGGGCTACAGGTTGATGGACGGTTACTTCCTGCCCCCGCTGCACTTCACCCCGCAGGAGGCCGTCATGCTCACCCTGGGCGTGGGTGCGGTCCAGAAGGCTTTCGACGCCGAATATGCGAGTGCGGCCGAAAGTGCGGCGAAGAAGCTGCTGGCCGTTCTGCCGGAGGAGCGGCGGGCGGACGTGGAGCGGGTGCGCGGGCATCTGCGGGTCATTCCCGGGGGTGGGGGGCGTGTCGACGAGACCCTGCGCCTCCTGCGCGGCGCGGTACTCGATAACCGGACGGTCACCTTCGCCTACCACAAGCCCCACGCCCCGCCGCAACTCAGGCAGGTCGACCCCCTGGGCCTCGTCCACCTGCACGGCGTCTGGCTGCTCGTGGCCTTCGATCCCGGGAGGGGCGCCCAGCGGGCCTTTCGACTGGACCGGATGGAGGAGGTGCGGGTCACGACGCGGACGTTCACCCGGGACCCGGCCTGGCGAATCGAGTACCGGCCGGAGCGCGAGGAGCGGAACGTGACGGTCCGGCTCCTTTTCCCGGTGGAACGGGAGCGGACGGTGCGGGAGCGCCCCAACCTCTTCCAGACGGGGAGCCGCTGTACCGCGCAGGGCGTGGAGGTCACGTTGCGGGTGCGGGACACCGGGGTGATCCTGAGCTGGGTGCTGTCCTGGGGCGGAGACGTGACGGTGCTGGAACCCGGGGAACTGCGCGAACAGGTGCGGGCCGAGGCCAGGAGAATGCTCGGCAGCTCCTGACATGGGGGTGTCACGGCCCCGCCGCAGAGTGGAGCCATGAAAACGATCCTCGCTTTCGTGACGCTGCACACGCCCGACTACCCCGCCACCCGCGCCTACTTCACCGACGTGCTGGGCTTCGAGGTCACCGAGGAACGGCCCGGGGCCAACGCCTTCGTGTCGGCGAGTGGCGCGGGGCTGGCGATTCGCGCGGATCGGGAAGCGGCTCCACCTCTCGGCACGGGCGTCAGCATTTCCTTCATCGTGCCGAACCTGGACACCTACCACGCCGGGCTCGTGGAGCGGGGGGCGGACATCGTGGAGCCGCCGCACGACATGCCGTTTGGCCGCACCTTCACCGTGCGGACGCCTGACGGTCACCGCCTCGGGTTCTATGAGGCCTGACCCTCCGACGGTCGGAAAAGCTCCTGACATAGGGGTGTCATGGGCACCCGGCAGGCTGGAGGCAGGAGGATTTGAAATGAAAGCGAATCTGGATTTCCTGGCCCTGCACACCCGTGACCTAGCCGCCGCCCGCGCTTACTACACCCGCACACTGGGCTTCGAGGTCGCGCAGGAGCGGCCCGGCGCAGTGGTGTTCGCCCACGGGGGCGGGGCCGAGTTCGCGGTGCGGGAGCCGCTTCCCGGGGTTGACGGTACGCAGCCCTTCGGCGTGGGCGTCAGCGTCTGGCTCGGCGTTCCCGACGCGGAGGCGTACCACGGGCAGGTTGTGGCA
Source organism: Deinococcus aetherius (assembly GCF_025997855.1). NCBI lineage: Bacteria > Thermotogati > Deinococcota > Deinococci > Deinococcales > Deinococcaceae > Deinococcus > Deinococcus aetherius. The sequence continues at coordinate 3,099,170 of NZ_AP026560.1, read as the reverse complement.
GCGGGGGCCAGAGTCGTGCAACCTCCGCAAGACGGCCCTTTTGGCCGTATGTTCACGCTAGTCACGCCGGACGGGCACGCGCTGACCTTTCACCAGACGGAATAGGGCGGTAGGGCCGAACCCGGCGAGCGGTCGTGGGAGTGGGGGTCAACATGGGCAGCCATCACGCCGAAGGGTTGAGGCGCACCCTCACCACCCAGTCGCCGACGGCACGGGTCACGTCCCCGGGTACGGCGTCGGGAAGGCGTGTGATCTGCCGCGCCTCCTCCAGTTCCCGCACGAGGCGCAGGTGGTCGGCCTGGTACATAGCGGGCGGGTTCGGGCAGCGGCTCGCCCTCCCGCCCCTCGCGCTTGAGGGCCATCAGGTCGGCCAGGAAGGGGAGGCAGGCCCCGGCGTTCAGCACCTCCAGGTTCGCCTCCACCTCCCCGGTTCGCAGCAGGTGAAGTCTGGTCAGCACCGTGCGGAAGGCGTACAGGAGCGGCTTGACTCGGGGCACCTCCTCCCCCTCCAACATCTCCCACTGGTTGTGGGTGAAGCCGAGGTAGTGGTGCGCGTGGTGCCGGGTCACGCACCGCCGGGCGAGGGCAGCGAGTTCCCCGTGTGCGGGCGTGGTGTGGACGACGAGCGGCGAGAGCAGTTGTTCCAGCACGTACCCGTTGCGACTCAGGAGCAGCCGGGCGAACTTCCAGGCGTCGTGGGTCACGAGGTCGAGTTCGACGCTGCCGTCGTCGCGCTCCAGGTTGTGCGTCTCCTCGGGCGTGTCCGACCCCAGCACCGAACGCAGCGGCAGGACGTGGACGCCCCGCAGGTCCCAGTCACTGTCGGGGCTCGGGAAGCCGTAGAGGTGCGCGCCGCTCACCGTGGCGAAGGCGAGGAGGTGGGTGTGGACGGCCTCCGTGAGTTGGGGGAAAGGTCAGAATCGGCATCACCAGTCCAGCGCCGCCCGCCGCGCCCGCAGCAGCCACGCCTCCACCCGGGCGTAGTCGGGGCGTTCGGGCAGGGTCGTCCCCGCGTAGGCCCGGTCGAAGTCGGCGTGGAGCGACAGCCGCCAGCGTTCGACCTCGGCCCAGGGCGCCTCCCCGCGTTTGACGGCGAGCAAGGTTTCCCGGTGCTCCCCAACGTGGACCTGCACCTCGCCCCGTTCCAGAACCGCGATGCCGCTGAGCAGCAGCCGTAGCAGGTGCATGGCGTGTTTCCAGCGCACCTCGCCGTGTTGCCGCAGGTCGGCCTCCAGCCGCCCAAACTGTCCCATCACGTAGCCGTTGTAGGTCTGGTAGACCAGACGGCTCAGGAACGCCTCCCGGACGCTCAGCAATTCGGCGGCGAGGGGCGTCACCGTCTGCACCAGGGGGCTGTGCAGCACCTCCAGCACGTTCGGGTTGGCCTTGAGGGCGAGGAGGACAAACTTGCCCGTCTCCCAGTACACCTCCTCGCCGAATTCGAGCTGTTCGGGCACGCCCGCCAGGCTCCAGTGGTCGCGCGCCGGGGGGAGGTAGAAGCCGCGCAGGTCGGTGTCGCTCGCCGCAGTTTCCAGCCCGAAGGCCCGGCTGCCCACCACACAGCGGAGCTGGACGAAGGGGGTGAAGTCCCGCTCCGCCCCCGGTAGGGCGTTCTTCTCGTGCCGCCGCACGGTCAGCCCGCCCCGGCTCAACGTCGCCTCCGTGCCGTCGGGGAAGCGGACACGGTAGGCGTGCCCCGGGTCGGGGGGTGAGCGGACGATCACGGCCACGGCGCCTGCCGGGTGCCCGGCCACGGGGAGGCGGATGACGACGCTCGTGCCGACGGGGAGGACGGGTGGGAGGGTCACGGGCGCTCCCACCCGAACACCGCCATCTGTGTCACCGGGCCGAACGAGGGATGCACCTCGCCCACGTCCTCGAACCGCACCGCGTAGCCGTGTTCGCGCGCCGCTCCCTCCGCCCACGCCCGGAACTCGGCGCGCGTCCACTCGAAGCGGTGGTCGGCGTGCCGGAAGCCCACGTCCTCCCCACCGTGCTTCTCGGCAAAAACCGCGTTGTACTCCCGGTTGGGCGTCGTCACGACCACCGTGCCCGGGCGCGCGTCGCCGAGGAGGTTGGCGGTCAGGGCACTCAGTCGGTGCGGTTCGAGGTGTTCGATCACCTCCACGAGGGCGGCGGCGTCGAAGCCGCGCAGCCGGGCATCGCGGTAGGTCAGGTTGCCGTGGAGGAGGCGGACGCGCCCGGCGAGTTCGGGGCGCTCCCGCAGGTGCAGGTTCTCGGCGGCGATCTCCAGCGCCCGGGCGCTCACGTCGAGGCCGACGAGTTCCCGGAACTGCGGTGCGGCGAGGAGACGGCGCAGCAGCTTGCCCTCCCCGCACCCCAGGTCGAGGACGCGGGCGGCGCCGCTGGCCCTCAGCGCCTCGGCCACTCGGTCCAGGCGCTCGTCGTGGAGGCGGGGGCGGGCCTCGCGCACAGGCTCCTCGTCCTCCACCACGTCGGGGGTGAAGGTCGCCTCCGCCTGTCGCACGAGTTCCCGGAAGCGCAGGAAGCGCCGGGTCACCAGCTCGCGCTCCGGGTGCGTGTCCAGCCACCCCGCCCCGTGCCGCAGCAGCTTCTCGACCTCCGCGTCATCAAGGTAGTAGTGCTTGCGGCCGTCGAGCACGGGCAGCAGAACGTACAGGTGCGCGAGGAGATCTCGCAGCCGCACCGTCCCGCTCAGCCGCAGCCGGATATAGGGCCGTTCTCCCCACTCGGGGAAGAGGGGGTCGAGGGGGATGGGCCCGGCCTCCACCTCGTACCCCAGCGGTCCGAAGAGGCGCGCGGGCAGGTCGGCGGGCCCGCGTGCGGCCACGCAGGGCAGCTCGGCCGCCAAGCTCAATGGCATGTCCGCCAGTTCCTGCCGCTCCCTGCTCCGCCCCGTCATCGCCGTGCCGAAGGCGTCGCGCAGGGCGACCGCGAGGAAGCTGCCCCCCGCGTAGGGTCGGTCGTTCACGTACGGTTCGAGCGGGGCACCCTCCCCGGCGCGCGTGTGGCGTGACAGGGCGACCGGATCGACCTCCAGCAGCAGGGCCGCCGTGCAGCGTCCCGGGGTCGCCTCCGGGTAGAAGACGGTGGACTGTCCGAATGGCAGATCACGCTCCAGCACGCGGCCCGGGTGCTTGTGCAGGAGGAAGCCGAGGTCGGTCGCCGGGGGAGCCCCGGGACCAGGGCGGGTGACGGTAAGGGTGAGGAGCATCGTGGGGGGCAGGCTAGCGCGCCCGTCTTCACGGGGTCGTCCGTCATGTGGCGGAGCGGTGGGGGCGGGCACACGGGCTCACGGGGCCCCTTAGAATCGTCCCTGATGCTGTGGACCCGGCCCCTGATCATGCTGCGGCTGCTCGCGCTGCTGGTCGCCTCGGAACTCGTGCGCACCGGCTTTTTCGTGTCGGCGCTCCCCGTGGCGGGGCCGGGGCTGGGGCTCGGGGCGGCGGTGATCGGGCTGATGGTGGGCGGGCACTACCTCGCCGACGCGCTTGCCAAGGGACCCCTCGGGCTCGTCACGGAGCGGTGGGGGCTGGGCCGCGTGCTGGGGCTGGGCGCGGCGCTGGGGCTGGCGGCGGTGCTGGGGGCCCGGTTTGCCCCGTCGCCCGTGTGGGGGGTGCTGGGGTGCGCGGTGTGGGGCCTCGCCTACGCCGCCCTGTGGCCGGGGGTGATGAGCACGTCGCAATCCCTCGCGCGGCCCGGACGCACGGCGCGGGCCCTGGCGGTCTCCAGCCTCAGCGTCGCCCCGGCCATCCTGGGGGGCGTGCTGGGGGTGGGGCCGCTGATGCAGGCACGCCCGGAGACGGCGTGGACGCTGCTCGTGGGGGCCCAGGTCGCGGCGCTCGTCCTCGCCCTGAGCCTGTGGGGGTTGCGCCTGCCGCGCACCGGGGGGAGTGGCCTGGGTCCCCTGAGCGTGTGGCGCGGCTGGTCGCGCGTCGCGGTGCTGCTCCCCGCCGCCTTCGCGCAGACGCTCGCGCCGGGGCTGCTCGTCACCGTGTTCTATCCCCTCCTCGCCCGGCTGGGGTTGAGGCTGGGCGACCTGATCGGGCCGGGGGCGCTCGCGCTCGCCGTGTTCGGGCTGGCCCTGTGGGGGGCGGGCCGGGTCGCCGACCGGGCCCACCCCCGCCGCGCCCTCGCGCCCGGTCTGCTCCTCCTCGCGCTGACCTTCGGGGCGGCGGCCCCCCCGGGAGTCGAGGACCGGCTGTGGCTTCTGGCCCCCCTCCTCGGGGTCGGGTACGGGGCCTTTGTCGTGGGGTGGAACGGGCTCGTCGGCCGGGTGCTGCCGGAGAGCCACCGCGCCGCCGCCTGGGGCACGGTCATGGCGGTCGAGGCGCTGGGGTACGCGGTCGGGCCGGTGCTCGGTGGGGCCCTCTGGGCGAGCTTCGGTCCGGCGGGGGTCTTCACGCTGGGCGCCGCCGTGTTTCTCCTCGCCGAGGGCTACTACCTCCTGCCGGGCCGCCTCGTCACGCGCTCCCTGCCCCAGGGGGAGACCTCGTGACCGTCCTCGTCACCCACCTGCGGATGGAGGACCCCGCCCAGTTGCGCCCCGCCGCGACCTTTCCCGGGCTCACCCTGCGCGAGGTGCGCGATCCCGCCGTCAACGCCACCCTGTACGCCGAGGTCGGCGGCCCCTACGCCTGGCACGACCGCCGGGGCTGGACGCGGGAGGAGTGGGCCGGGTACGCCCTCGCCCCGACCACCCGCACCCTGCTCGGCACGCTGGGAGAGGAGACGGTCGGGTACGGCGAACTCGTGCGACTGCCGGAGGGAGACGTGGAGCTGCGCCTCTTCGGCCTGCGCCCTTCCTTCGTGGGACAGGGGCTGGGCGGCGCCCTCCTCACGCTCGTCACGTGGGAGGCGTGGCAGTGGGGGGCGCGGCGGGTCGTGCTGAGCACCTGCACCCTCGACCACCCCCGGGCGCTGCCCGCCTACCTGGCGCGGGGCTTCACCGCCCTGCGGACCGAGGCGCACGCCCACTGACTACCAGCCCTCGGGCTCGATCAGGAGCGGTTCCTCGCTCTCGAAGGCCTCGGCGTAGCGCACCCGGGCGAGGGTGCCCCAGTACATCAGGCGGGCGCGGCGGCGCTCCACGACCTCCGGGGTGACCGTCTCGGAGACGTGGCCCCCCGCGAACTGGCTCGCGTGCGCGCGGATGGCGGCCTCCCAGTCGGTCATGACGGCCCCCACGTCCACGAGCACGTTCGCCGCGATGTCCCCGTTTCCCTGGTACAGCAGCACCCGGGAGACGCGGTGCGGCTCGCCCCCCAGGTCGGCCTTGCGCAGCGCGGCGAGGTGCAGCGCCCGCCGGGCGAGGTGATAGCTGCCGGAATGGTCCGGGTGACGGTCCTTGTGGTGCGGCACGACGAGCACGCGGGGGCGCCCCTCGCGCAGCACGCGGGCGAGGGCGTGGGCGCCCCCCGGCGTGTCCGTGAGTTCCCCGTCCGGCAGACCGAGCTGGCCCCGCCAGGCCAGCCCCAGAATCCGCGCCGCCGCCACGCACTCCGCCGCGCGCTCCCCCGGTGTTCCCTGGGTGCCCCGCTCGCCGCGCGAGAGTTCGAGGACGCCGACGGGCCGCCCTGCCCGCGCCAGCCGGATCAGGGTGCCCCCCGCCCCAATCTCGGCGTCGTCGGGGTGGGGGGCCAGGCACAGCCAGTCGAGGGGCCGCGTGGTGCCGAAGGTCGTCTCCGCCGTCATGCCCCGCAGGATAGGGGTGTGCCGGGTGCGAGGCGGCAATAAAAAACCCGCCTCTCGGGCGGTGATGAACAAAGAATAGCGTGGTATGCGCGGAAAGTCAAGCTATGCACTCGGGTCCTGAGCCGGGCCGCCCTGATCTTCCAGCCTGTCCAGCAGGCCCGTGGGATAGCCGTCGACGCTCCGCAGGTTCGCGCTCCCAGTAGTCCCGCAGCCCTTCCTCGCCCCACGCCTCCGCCTGACGGGTCAGGGCCGCGCGGTCCTCCCGGAAGTCGAGGAGCGGCACGCCGAAGCCACAGGAGGTCTGCACGAGGTCCACCTGCAATTCGACGATCTGCCGGGTGCCGGGCAGGAGGGTGAAGGCCGGGGCGTGGGCCCCGAACTCGGAACTGCCCAGGGCCAGGGCGCGGCCCGTGCCGTACAGCCGCAGGATGAGCGGCGGGCCCTCGAACGCGCAGAACATCAGGGTCAGGCGGGGGGAGAGCCGCAGGTGGGCGGCCGTCTCGTTGCCGCTGCCGGTGAGGTCGAGATAGGCGACGGTCCGGTCCCCCAGCACCCGCAGGGTGTCCAGTCCCCTGGGGGAGATGTTGACCCGGCCCTCCGGCGCCGCGCTCCCCGTGAAGAAGACGTGTTGCCGGGCGATGAAATCCGCGTGTTCGGGCAGGATGCGGTCAAATTGCTTCGCCATACCCCAAGGTAAAGCGTTCATGCAGCGCCACACAAAAGAGAAGGAGGCCCCCGGGTGGGAGCCTCCGTTCACCTCGGCGGGCTTCAGACCGCGAGCACCTGGCGGCCGTTGTAGTAGCCGCAGTTCGGGCAGATGTGGTGGCTGAGCTTCCTCTGGTGGCAGTGGGGGCACTCGCCCAGGGTGGGGGGCGTCAGCGCGTGGTGGCTGCGGCGCATGTCGCGCTTGCTCTTGCTCGTCTTCTTCTTGGGAACGGGGTGCTTCGCCATGTCTTTTTTCTCCTCAGGCCGCACGGCGCCTGGATCTGGAAACCCTGGGCCGCCGGGGCTCGCTCTGCCCCCGGCGTGTGTACCGGACTCGGGCGAGACAACGGCGAAGAGTATAGCACGCCCGGGCGGCTCGGGAAGGGCACGCTAGCATGGGCGGGTGCCCGGGCTCACCCTCCCCGACGTGACCCTGCAAGAGGGCCTGTACCTCCTCGACCTGCTCGGCGTCCTCGCGTTCAGCCTGTCGGGGGCGCTGCTCGGCGTGCGTAAGAGATTCGACCTCTTCGGCGTGCTCGTCCTGGGCTGCGTGACCGCCGTGGGGGGCGGCGCCGTCCGCGACTCCCTGACCGGGCAGACCCTCCCGGTCTTCCTGCGCGACGAGACGTACCTCTGGTTCGCGCTGCTGGGGTCTGCCTTGAGCTTCGGCTTTGGGGAGAGGCTCGCCCGCTTCGAGCGCACGCTGAGCGTCTTCGACTCGCTGGGGCTCGCGCTCTTCGCCGCCTCCGGGGCCCTAAGCGCGATCCAGATCGGCCTCGGTCCCCTGGGGGTGGTCTTTGCGGGGATGCTCAGCGGGGTGGGGGGCGGCATCATCCGCGACCTCATCGCCAACGAGGTGCCCGAGGTGATGTACCGCCGCGACCAGCTCTACGCGACCGCCGCCGCCGGGGGCGCCCTCGTCGTCTACCTCCTCCACGGGCACCTCACCCCCTTCCAGGCGCAGGTCGGCGGGGCGCTGGCCGTCCTCCTGCTCCGCTGGGTGTCGCGCCGGGGCTGGGTGCGCCTGCCCGTGAGGCGGCTGCCGGGGGGGTAGGGAGACTTCGCCGGATTCCCCACCGTCTGCGGTGGAGGGGTCGCGTTACAAAGCGGCATGATTCAACCGGAACGGGTGCAGGTGCTCAGGCCGGGCGAGCCGGGGGGCAAGGGCTTCGTGCTGCTGTGGGTGCAGTCGAGCGTGCGGACGCGGGACAATCACGCCCTCGAATACGCGGCGGGAGAGGCGCGGCGGCTGGGCCAGCCCCTCGCCGCCGTCTTCGGCCTGAACCCCGACTACCCGGAGGCGAACGCCCGCCACTTCCAGTACCTGCTGGAGGGGCTGCGCGACCTGCGGGCGGGCCTGGCGGCGCGCGGCATTCCCCTCTCGGTCCGGGTCGGGAACACGCCGGACGAGGTGCTGAAGGCCGTCCAGGGGGCCAGTCTCGTTGTCACCGACCGGGGCTACCTCCGTATTCAGCGGCAGTGGCGCGCGGACCTCGCCGGGCGGCTGACCGTGCCCTTCATCCAGGTGGAGTCGGACGCGGTGGTGCCCGTCCGCACCGTGTCCGACAAGCAGGAGTTCGCCGCGCGAACCATCCGCCCCAGGATTCACCGCCACCTAGAACGCTTCCTCGTGCCCGTGGAGGTGCAGGACGGCGCGCAGGGCCACCCGGACTGGGACCCCGGGCTGGAGGTGGGTGACCCCGAACTGACCGTGCGCGCCCTGGGGGTGGACAACTCGGTGCCCCCCGGCGAGGAGGAGGGAGGCGAGGTGAAGGCCCTCGCGCGTCTGACGCACTTCGTCACCCGCCTGCTCCCCCGTTACGACTCGGGGCGGCGCGACCCCAACGTGGACGGGGGCAGCCGCCTGAGCGCGTACCTGCACTACGGGCACCTCTCGCCCCTGACGGCGGCCCTCGCGGCGCGGGAGCACTCGGACGGCGGCCCCGGCCTCGACGCCTTCTTAGAGGAGATGATCGTGCGGCGCGAACTCAGCTTCAACTACTGCGAGTTCAACCCCGCCTACGACCGCTACGAGGGCCTGCCCGCCTGGACCCGGGCGACGCTGGAGGAGCACGCCGCCGACCCCCGCCCCCACCTCTACACCCGGGAGCAGTTCGACGCCGCCGCCACCCACGACCGTTATTGGAACGCCGCCCACACCGAGATGGTCCGCACGGGCCGGATGCACAATGCCATGCGGATGTACTGGGGCAAGAAGATCCTGGAGTGGAGCGCCTCGCCCCGGGAGGCCTACGACAGGGCGCTGTGGCTGAACAACCGCTACGAACTCGACGGGCGCGACGCCAACTCCTACGTCAGCGTAGGCTGGGTCTTCGGCCTGCACGACCGACCGTGGGCCCGGCGCAAGGTCTTCGGCACCGTACGCTATCTCGCCGCGAGCGGCCTGAACCGCAAGTTCGACGCCGAGGCCTACGCGCGCCGCTGGGCCTGACAGGGGTCCCCTGAGCAACTTGCACATCTCACTCAAGCCCGGGTGCTATGCTGCGCCCCGAGCCGACGGTGTCCGGCTCCCCCGCCGTGGGTCAAACGGCGAACAGGGCAGCGCAAGGTCTGTTTTCCGTGGGAAGACAGAAGACGAGGTGGAGGTGAGCGACGGTTCTGCGGATGCCTCCAGGCCCCGGCACGGGCCTACCCGACCTCCCCGACTCCACTCGGACAGGGGAGGTGAAGCGCGGCGATAAGCTTCTGCGGCGACGTGGAGATAAGGCCGCGCGGTGCTACAAAATCCAACCCAGGCACCTCCCGCGTTCCTTCCCGGCGCGCGGGACAGGAGTACCCATGTGTGGAATCGTCGGTTACATCGGCAGTCGGCAGGCACAGGACGTGTTGATCTCGGGCCTCGCCAAGCTGGAATATCGCGGCTACGACAGCGCGGGCGTGGCCGTCGCGGACGGAGGGCAGATCGAGGTCAAGAAGAAGGCGGGCAAACTCGCCAACCTCAGCGGTGAACTGAGCCGCGATCCCCTCCCCGGCACCCTGGGCATCGGCCACACCCGCTGGGCCACCCACGGCCTGCCCAACGACACGAACGCGCACCCCCACGCCACCGAGGACGGCCGGATCGTCATCATCCACAACGGCATCATCGAGAACTACCTGGGGTTGAAAGAAGGCCTGATCTCACGCGGCCACACCTTCCAGAGTGAGACCGACTCCGAAGTCCTGGCCCACCTCATCGAGGAGGCGTACACGGGCGACCTGTACGAGGCGGTGCGGACGGCATTGAGTCAAGTCCGTGGAGCCTACGGCATCGTGGTGACGCACGTCGACCACCGCGAGATCGTGGCGGCGCGGACGGTCAGCCCCCTCGTCATGGGCGTCGGGGAAGGCGAGATGTTCCTGGCCTCCGACGTGCCCGCCCTGCTGCCGTACACGCGCAACATGGTCTTCCTGCACGACGGCGACATGGTGGTGCTGCACGACGACGGCTTCCGGGTAACGGACCTCGCGGGTAGGCCCGTCGAGCGCCCCATCGACCGCATCGAGTGGGACGCGGAGGCGGCGGAAAAGGGCGGATACGACACCTACATGCTCAAGGAAATCTACGAGCAGCCCACCGCCCTCACGAACACCCTGATCGGCCGCCTGCACGACGACACGGGTGAGGTGAACCTCGACGTCAAGCTCGACCCCTCCTCGTTCAAGCGCATCTCGATCATCGCCTGCGGCACCGCGTACTACGCCGGGCTGGTGGGCGAGTACCTGATCGAGCAACTCGCGCGCATCCCGGTCGAGGTGGACGTGGCCTCGGAGTACCGCTACCGCAACCCCCTCGTGAACGAGAACACCCTCGCCATCGTGGTCTCCCAGTCGGGCGAGACCATCGACACCCTCGAGGCCCTGCGCGAGGCGAAGAAGGGCGGCGCGAAGACCCTCGGGGTGATCAACGCCAAGGGATCGTCGATGACCCGCGAACTCGACGACACGCTGTATATCCACGCCGGGCCGGAGATCGGGGTGGCGAGCACCAAGGCGTACACCGCCCAGGTCAGCGCGATGCTGATGCTCGCCCTGTGGCTCGCCCGGGCACGCGGCACCCTGAGCGAGGAGCAGGCGCAAGAACTCCTCCACGCCGCCCGCGAACTCCCGCGCCTGGTGGAGGAGGCCCTGAGCCCCGAGCGGGTGGAGCGGATCAGGCAGGTGGCCGAGAAGTACGCCGGGGCCCGCGACTACCTGTTCCTGGGACGCGGGGTAAACGCCCCGACCGCCTTAGAGGGGGCCCTGAAGCTCAAGGAGATCAGCTACATCCACGCCGAAGGGTACGCGGCGGGCGAGATGAAGCACGGCCCCATCGCCCTCATCGACGAGAAGCTGCCCGTGGTGGTCATCGCTACCGAGAGCCCGCTGCTGGAGAAGACCATCTCCAACGTGCAGGAGGTCCGCGCCCGCTCCGGCAAGGTGATCGCCCTCCTCTCCGACGGCGACACGGAGAACGCCCGCCACGCCGACGACGTGCTGTACGTCCCCCGCGCCCACGAGGCGGTGAGCCCGGTGGTGAACGTGGTGGCGCTGCAACTGCTGGCCTACTTCACGGCGACGGCGCTGGGTAAGGACGTCGACAAGCCCCGCAACCTCGCCAAAAGCGTCACCGTCGAATAAGAGGCACCGGTCAGAGCGGGAACTGAAGATGGAAGGAGGAGGGAAGGCCCTTCTCCTTTCCCTTTTCCCGTGCTGGCACACTGGATCACCGAACCGGCCCAGCCGCCCTTTCCCCCAGGAGACGACCATGCAGGACCATCCCGAGAAGAACCCTTCGCCCGTGTCGGCGCTCGATCCGGAAACGCTCTCCTTCTTGCAGGACGTGCTCGACCTCGCCCGCCGGGGCGACGCCGGGGGGCTCGCGCCCCTGCTCGACCACGGGCTGCCTCCCAACCTGTGCAACGGGCGGGGCGACAGTCTGCTCATGCTCGCCAGCTACCACGGCCATCTGGACGCGGCGCGCGTGCTGCTGGAACACGGCGCCGACCCCGAGCTGCGCAACGACCAGGGGCAGACGCCTTTGCTCGGCGCGGCCTTCAGGGGCGACGTGGCGATGGCCGAACTCCTGTTGCAAGGCGGCGCCGACGTGGAGAGCGCGGGGCAGGACGGCAGGACGGCCCTGATGCTGGCCGCCATGTTCAACCGCACCGAGGTGGCCGACCTCCTCCTCGCGCACGGGGCCGACCTCCACGCGCGGGACGCCCGGGGAATGACGGCCCTGGACGCGGCGCGGTTGATGGGCGCCCCCGACACGGCGGCCCAGTTAGAGGGGCGGCTGGGGGAGTCCACGGGGAACGCTTGACGGCGGGGACCAGGGCGAAGTGTTCGCCTCACCCTGCCCCCGCCAGCACCACGTCCCGTTCCTCCCGGTAGGCGAGACCCCGGGCGGTGGCTCGCGCCTCCCAGTCCTCGCGCCGGGCCTCCTCGCCCATCCAGGTGCAGCGGGTAGCCCAGTCCTCCCAGGTGGGGGCCCAGGCCCGCACGGACACGCGCCACTCGCCGTGAACGGCCCAGCCCACCGCCGCCAGGCGTTCGGGCACCTGCGGCACGTCGAGCGTCGGCCCCACGTACAGGAAGCGGGCCCCGGGCGCGGCGACAGCGGGGAGGTGACGGATCACGCCCGCCCTGCCCACGCCGGGACACGATCAGGTCGAAGGGACCCGTCAGGGTGTCCGGCACTTCCCCGCGCCCGTCCCACAGGTGGAATTCGGCGCCCGGTGCGTTCGCCCGCGCGAGGCCGAGCAGCTCCGGCACCCGGTCGTAAGCGACCCAGCGGGCCACCCGCTCCGCGAAGCGCGCGGCGTCCGGCCCGTGTCCGCACCCGGCCTCCAGCACCCGCACGGACGGCCCCAGCCGCTCTTCGAGAAGCGCGTCGAAGGTCAGCTCGGGGTCGGGGCCGTCCAGCACGCGGTTCCAGGCGTGGTGGTAGCCGCCCAGCTCCCGGGCCAGCCGGGCGTACCATTCCCCAGAGTGCGGCTTCGCGGTCACTCACCCATTCTCCCGCCTCTTCCTGAATGTTGTCCTCACCTGCACTTCTCGCCGGGCCCCGGCAGGCATGATGGGGGCGTGACCACGCGTCCCGGCACCCGCCCCAAGGGCGAACACACCAAGCGCGAGTATTTCAGCGAGATGATCGGGCGCACCCGCTTCGTGGTCCTGATCGCCGTGATCGCCGTGCTGCTGGTGGCCTTCAGCCTGTTCCTCCAGGGCACCCTGCTCGCGCTGACCACGATCTACGAGACGTGGCGCGGCACCTTCACCGAGGGCATCGGCAGCCAGTCGGGGACGCTGGCGGTGGAGTTCCTGGAAGTGGTGAGCACCATGCTCAAGGCGGTGGTGTTCTACATCATCGGGGTGGGGCTGTATTCCCTGTTCATCCGGCCGCTCAACCTCACCTCGGCGCTGGGGGTCGAGAGCCTGTCCGACCTGGAGCAGAAGGTCGTCTCCGTCGTCATCGTGATCCTCGGGGTCACCTTCCTGGAGCACTTCATCCGCTGGGAGGACCCGCAGGAGACCCTCTACTTCGCCGGGTCGCTCGCCCTGGCGGGGGGCGCCCTGGTGTTCTTTCAGCGGGTCCACCGGGGTTCGGGCGGGGACCTCCAGCAGCCCGAGGCCAAACTGCGGGCCCGGCGCGAGCTGTTCGAGCACGACAGCGAGCAGCGCAAAATCCGCGAGACGGACGTGCGGCGGGCCGAGCGGGCGACCGAGGCCAAGACCCAGGGACAGGTGGAGGCGGAGGAGGGCGCGGAGTAGACCCGGCCCCACCGCCGTAAGGAATTTGAAGGTGACGGCCCGGTACGGTGAGCCGGATGAAGACGTTGCAAGGGCTTTTCAACCGCGAGCGCCGGGCCGCCCTCCTGATCGCGCTCGGCGCACTCGGTTCGGTGGGGGGGGCAGCGACCCTTCGGCTCGACGGGCTCCTCGCCGTCAACGACGCTCCCTCGCCGTGCCAGGGGGTGCGCGTCAAGGTTTTCGAGGGGGGCCGACTCAGGAACGAGGTCACGGTGTTGCCGGACGGTCAGGTCAACCCCATTGGGGCCGGGAGCAAGGCGGCGCCCCGGTTCCAGAAGGGCCGCGCGTACAACCTCCAGGCCACCTGCATCAGCGCGTCGGGCACCTTCCAGAACTCGGAACTGACCTTCAAGGCCGAGGGCCGCACCGTGATGGTGGTCTTCACCAAGGCGGGGTTTCAGTTCAAACGCGGCGGCATAGCGTACTGAGAATCACGCTGTCCGGTCAGGGCCGGGGATGACCGGCGGGGCGCCCTCACAGCAGTCCGAGCGCAGAGAGAACCCGTGGTGGGGGCGGTTGCAGTGGAATCGACGGGACGTGCCCTTTGTCCCGCCGACAGAACGGAGCACCGCGATCAGGGCCGACCCAGCACCCGGTAGGTCGCCTCGGCCCGCGCCTCCCCGTCCACGAGCAGCGTCAGGGTGTGGGTGCCGGGGGCAGACTCGGCGGTGAACGGCGCCCCGAACTCCCGGCCCCCGGTGGGCTGAAGCTCGGTCACCCGGCCCTGGGCGTCCCGCACCTGGAGGTGGCCCCCGGCCGCGTGTGCCACGGCGCGCAGGGTCAGGGGCTGGCCGGGCAGGGCGTTGAAGGGGGCGGCCTGGAGGGTGAAGGCGGGCAGGGCCGGGTCCACCCGCACGAGGGCGCGCTCGCTCGCGCTGCGCTCGCCCCGCCGGGCGGTGACCTGGACCTCCACGTCCGCCCCCTGGGTGGGGGGGAGGGGAACGGTGCCGCGCCAGACCCGCCCGTCCTCGCTGCGCAGCGCCGCCGGGGCGCCCAGGCCCTCCAGGGTCACGGCGTCCGCCGCAGGCTCGACCCGGACCTCGACGGGCAGGCTGGCGCCGGGGGGCAGGGCGTCGCCCGGCAGGGTCACCTCCAGGGTCAGGTCGTCGGCCGCCAGGACGCTCGCCTCGTAGACGGCCCGCAGCGTGATGTCCTGGGTGACCAGGGGCTGCCGGGCGTCCAGGGTGACCTCCAGCGGGGGCGGCGCGTGGTACAGGGCGGGGTCGGGCTGGACGGTCAGGGTGGAGGGGCCGAACCGCAGGCCGCCCAGGCGGTAGGCCCCGGTGGCGTCGGTCACGGCCTCCAGGGTCCCGCCGGGACCGGCGAGGCGCACCCGCACCCCCGCCAGGGGCCGCCCGCCCTCGTCGCCCAGGCGGCCCTGGAGGGTGCCCACCTCGCGGACGGGGACGCTCAGCATGGTCGTCTCCCGCAGGGTGACCCGGGCGGGCGGGAGGGCGGGGATCAGGTACTGAGCGGGCACGTCGTCGCCGAGCTGCACCTCGTACCCCCCGGGCGTCAGGAGCAGGCTCGCCTCCCCCCGGGTGTCGGTGGTGACGGCCTGGCCGCCCACCCGGAACCCGGAGGCCACGCCCGGCTCGCCGGGGTCGCGGGCGCCGTTCGCGTTGTCGTCGCGGAAGGCTTGCAGCCGCAGGGTGCCCGCGTTGCGCCCCCCGAAGAGCGCCACCACCGCGCCGGGGGTGCGCCAACTTCCCCCCGGGGTGAAGCTTCCCCCCACCGTGAAGCGGGTCCGGTCCGCCGAGCGTTCGGCCCGGGCCTGGAGTCGCAGGGTCGGGAGCAGTTGCCCGCTGGCCTGCGCTCCGTACACCGGCCGCCCCGCCTCACCCGGCGGGAGGCGGTAGCCCACGAGCAGGCCGGCGGACCAGAGATCGGCCGCGTACCCGACGCTGCCGCGCACCTCCTGCCCCGGGGCCGCGCCGCCCCGCTCCAGCAGGTAGTCGGCGGTCGCGGTCAGGCCGCGCTCAGGCCGGTAGGCCGCGCTGAGGGTCGCGCGCGGGGCCGCCCCGCCCTCCACGCTCCCGGCCACGCTGAAGGGCCCCCGCAGGTACCCGGCGCCCGCCCCGTACCGCAGCCCCCCGTCGTGGCCCACCACGCCGCTCAGCAGCACCTCGCCGGGTCCCCTGGGCAGCACGGCGGTGGCCTGGAGGACGCCGCTGAGGGCGCCTCCCGCCAGACTCGCCTGCCCGCTCAGGAAAAGGTCGGCGTCCCCCGCGTCCCAGCGCCGCAGCGCCGTCAGGTTCGCGCGGGGGCCGTCGCTGCCGAGGTTCGCCTGGAGCTGGACCCCGGAGTGCTCGTCGGGGTGGTAGGCGAGCGCGGCGCCGAGGTCGTAGCGCAGCACCCCGCCCACCCGGCTGAGGCTGAGGGTCGCCCCGACCCCGAAGGGTTCGAGCTGACGGGCCGCCACCCGCACGTTGAGGGCGTGGGCGTCCGTCAGGCTGTCGTAGCGGTACTCCTGGCGGGCGAGCAGGCGGCGGTCCTCGTAGTCGAGCCGTTGGCTCAACGCGTAGCCCCATTCGGCCCCGGAGCGCACCACCCCGACCTCCACCGCCGGGGTCCAGGCGCCCAGGCGGCGGGTCCACCCCACGCTCAGGGCGTCGCCGCCCGGCTCGCCGAAGAGGTGCCGGGCCGACACCGAGACCCCGTAGCGGTGGCTGACGCTCGCCCCCAGGCCGTACGTCGTGCCCCCCTCCGCCGCCTCGCGCCCCAGGCTCACCCCGAAGGTGTAGTCCCCGCGCTCGTACTGCACGCCGAGGTCCACCCCCGAGAAGGCGTCCCGGCTGCGCAGGGTCACGCCGACGTCTCCCCACTCCAGGTAGGCCAGGCCGTCCTCGCGCCGCCCGCCGTCCTCGGTGCGGCGCACGGAGTAGCTCACCCCGCCCGAGGCGTAGTCGCTGAGCTGCCCCCCCACCCCCGCGCTGAAGGTGCCTCCCCAGGTCCAGCGCGGGGTCCCGTCCCCCAGCGCGGCCGGGGTGGCGGGGGCGGGGGCGGCGAGCCCCGTCGGCAGCCCCGGAAGGGTCGGCGGGGTGTTCCCCGCGCCCGCCCCGGCCGTGGTCCCCGGGTTCAGGGACAGCTCGGGGGCCACCTCCACGTTCCAGGTCAGCCCGGGGCCGCCCGCCGCGTTCGGCGCGTCCCCGACCGCCAGCACGAGCAGGGCCTCCCGCCGCACCCGCTCGTCGAGGCCGCTGACCGCCGCGAGGGTCACGGTGTCGGCGTTGCCCCGGCTGCGCTGGGTGTAGGCGAGGCGCACCTCGGCGCTCTCCCCGGGGCCCAGCGTCAGGTGGTCGGGGGTCACCGTGGCGCTGCCCTCCACGCTCAGGCGCAGGCGGTCGCGCGCGTTGCCGACGTTCGTGACCCGCGCCCGGTAGTCCCGCCGCTCCCCCGGCCTCACCCGGTCCGCCTCCGGGAGCGTCACCACGAGGTCGGGGTGGGCGGCCACCACCACCCGGACGGGTACGGCCAGCGCCGCTTCCCCCGGGCCCGTCAGGGTGAAGGTCAGGTCGTGCGGCCCGGCGACGGCCTCCTCGGGCAGGTGCAGGGCGAGGAAGCCCCGCCCGCCCTCCAGGTCCAGCTCCTCGGTGAGCAGCACCCAGCCCTCCGGCAGGCTGGCCCGCACCCGGTAGGAGCCCGGGGGCTGCCCCGCGAGGCGCAGGGGAACGGTCAGGAACTCGCCGGGCTGGGCCTCCGCCGGGCGGGGGGCCTCGCCGCCGCCTTGCACCTGGGCCGCGTGGGCGCCGCCGCCGGGGAGGGCTCCCAGGCCCAGCAGCGCCGTGAGGAGCAGGGTGCCGACCCGGAGGTGCCGCACCTCACCGCGCCTCCACGGTCCAGGTGAGCTGCACCCCATGCTCCCCAGCGGGCTCGTCGCCCTCCAGGCGCAGGCGCAATGCGATCTCGTAGGTGGCCTGCCCGCCCGGCGGGAGGAGCGCGACCGTCTGGACACCCCCGCTGGCCTGCCAGGGTGCCCCGTTCACGCTGTACTCCACCCGGTCGGCGGGCAGGGCCGCCAGCCGCCCCGGCGCGGGGACGGCGCGGGCGCGCAGCACGAGCGCCGCCGCAGGCTGGCCCGTCACCACGGTGAGGCGCAGCGTGCCGGGGTTGCCCCGCACCGGGTAGTACGCCGGGTTGGCCCTGGAGAAGGGGCCGCTCGGGGGGTAGGCGGGTCCCCCCGGCTCCCCGGGCAGGAACGAGACGTTCAGGGTGAGGCGCTGCCCGTCGAGCAGGGCGGCGCTGTTCGCGCGGGGACCGCCGGAGGGCAGGCCGGTCTGCGCCCCCGCCCCCCCGCCCGTCAGGAGCGCGGCCCCGAGCAGCAGGAGCACCCGCGCCCGCCTGCCCTGTCTCACTTCACCACCAGCCGGGTCTGCCCGGTGAAGAACTTGCCCTTGGCGTATTGCAGGGCGACGAGCACCTGATATTGCCCCGGCCCGAGCGCGAGCCCCGCGTGCCCGCTGAAGGTGCGGCTGTAGCCGGGCAGCGCGACGCTCTCCTCGATGGGGAGCAGCGCCACGGGGCGCCCCTGCCCGTCGAGCACCTGCGCCCGCCCCGCCGCCCGGATCAGCCCGCTGCCGCTGTTCTTGACGGTGGCCCCCACGCTGATCTGCCCGTCCGCGTAGCTCGCTTCGAGGGCGTTCAGGCGGGCCTCCACGGTGGGCGTGCCGACCTGCACGTAGATGATCTGCCCCACGTCGATGGTGTAGTTCAGGGACACCGAGTTCTCGCCGGACGCCGGGGCGGCGGGCGTGTCGCTCCTGAAGAACAATACGCCCCAGTACAGGCCGGGCGCGGCGTTGGCGGGCACCTGCACCGTGTAGCGCACCTGCTGCTTCTGGCCGGGGGCGAGCTTGAACTCCTGGGGGGTGAACTGCAACCAGCGGGCCAGACTGTTCTTGCCCGTGCCCGCCGGGAGGAACTGGGCCTGCCCCTGGGGCGGCAGCACGAAGTCGCGCAGGGAGGGGCTGACGGTCATCGCCCCCTCGCTCGCGCCCCCGGGGTTGAGGACGGTCACGGCATGGTTGACCGTGCCGCCGGGCAGCGCGCTCAGCTCGACGCGCGAGACGTCCATGCTGACCCCGGTGGCGGCCCGGGCGGCGGGCGTGAGCAGCAGCGAGAGCGCCAGCAGGGCGCAGTGGGAGAGGCGGGGGGCGTGCGGCATGGGGTGTCTCCTCCAGGGGAAGCGGGGGGCGGGAGGCCGGGGCGTGCGGACACGAACGGTCAGTCTGATGTTGGGCCGGGCCGAAAAGGGGGAAGGAAAAAGGGGAGACGCTAAAGGAGGAGGGGGAACGCGGCACGCCCCGCGACGCGTTCCCGGGATTCACGCACAGGAGGCCCGCTGCGGGGAAGCGGGGCCCACCCCTGCCCGCACCCCCCGAGCCGGGGTGCGGGCGGGGGCCGGGGTCAGAACTGGCCGACGAGTTCGAACTTGACGGCCGCTTCCTTGACGCCCGCCGTCTCGTTGCCGTCGAAGACGAGGGCCTCCAGGATGTAGTCGTCGAGCCAGCCGCCCGTGGTCGTCAGGCTGGCCGAGCCGCGCGCGAAGGCGTGGTTGAAGGTCAGCCCGGGCTTGGCGCCGGTCAGCGCGTCGTAGAGCACCTCGACCTTCTTGGGGTTGGCCGCGTTGTCGCGGTTGCCGCTCTGGGCCACCCGGTCCCCTAGGATGAAGGTCGGGAAGCCCGGGGTGACGGGCTTGTTGCCGCGCCCCTGGAGCGAGACGTTGACCGTCCAGCCCTTGGAGGCGTTGGTGAACTTCTGCACGATCTTGCGGTTGAAGCAGACGATGGGACCCTTCCAGGAGACCTGGGTCATGTTCGGGCCCCGCCACTCGATGCCCGGGTAACGGTGGACCTGGAGCAGCTTCCCGGCCAGCCCGCTGCCGTACTGGGTGTCCCACTTCAGGTCGCCCGCGTAGGAGTAGCGGTTGTCGGCGCGGTCCACGCCGTCGCCGTGCCACACCGAGTTGGTGGCCCGCATCAGGCCCAGGATGTCGTAGAGGTCGTCACGGCCGGTGAGGATGTTGTGCTCGCCCGCCCGGTAGCAGTCGCAGTCGTTGCCCC
Source organism: Deinococcus aetherius (assembly GCF_025997855.1). Classification (NCBI taxonomy): domain Bacteria; kingdom Thermotogati; phylum Deinococcota; class Deinococci; order Deinococcales; family Deinococcaceae; genus Deinococcus; species Deinococcus aetherius. The sequence continues at coordinate 3,079,935 of NZ_AP026560.1, read as the reverse complement.
GGTCGTCCAGGTTGGCGAGGTTCACGTTCCACGACGTCTCGTGCAGGTGCATCGCCACGATGGCCGGGATCGACACGGTGACGTCCTCGGTCAGGGCGGCGCTGACGTTCCCCGTGGTGGTGGCGGCCTTCTCCTCGATCTTGACCACGTCCCCGGTCGTGGTGATGGCGGTGCAGTCGCCCGCACAGGAGTTGTTGGAGGCGACCGACTGGGCACCGCCCTGGGAGGCGAGGAGCAAAGCACCGACAATCCAGAGGTATTTCATGTTCTACCCTTCCTGACCGCCTGACTGGGGCGTGTGAACGAGGCACCGAAGCCCGCTGCCCCGGTGATGTCGAAAGGGTAATGAGAGACGCGTTAAGGCCACGCTGCCCGCCCCCTCATCCCGTTAAGGAGGCGTGAGGATCAGGGCTGTGAGCCCTCGGCGTCGACTTTTCCCTCACGGAGGGCTGCCTTCACCCTGAGCCCGCCGCCACTGGAGTTTGGCCCGCCCCGCGGCGGAAAGACGCCCACACCCGGACAAATTCTGTGAGAAGAGCGTAAGTTCGGGCGCAAATCCCCCTCACGTTAACGTGTCGTTTCCAACGTCAATACAGGTGGCTGGTTCCCCAGTATGGATTGTCAAGTCGACCGACCTTGAGCGAGAGGGGAGGGGCTGTGCTTCCCTCACCATTTCAGTATTCTCTTCATGAAGTTCTCAACTCATGGGCGAGGGCCCGGGCTTGAACACCTGCGGCAAGGGAGGTGGGACGATACTCACGTTGCATCTGCTGGGTCACGTTCACGCGACGCGTGGGGGGGAGCCGCTGTCCCTTCCCGGCAAGGCGGCCGCTCTGCTGACCTACCTGACGCTGGAGGAGTGCCCGCACCACCGCGAGCATCTGGCTGGGCTGCTGTGGGACACGCCGGACGCCCTGCGGAACCTGCGGGTGGAACTCAGCCGTCTCAGGGGGCGGGGGCTCGCGCCCTTCCCGGCCCGGCAGCCCATGCTGGCCCTGCGCTGCGAGACCGACCTGGACCGCTGGCTGCGTGGGCCCGAGCCCCTGAACGAGCGCGACCTGGCCGCCTGGCTCTCGCCGCTGCGCGGACCGGCCCTCAGCGGGCTGGAGGACCTGGGCTCGGCGGCCTTCCGCGACTGGGTGGACAGGCGGCGCAGCCTGATCCACGACCGGATCGAGGAACGCCTGGGGTCGGTCTGCGCCCGCTTCGAGGGTCGGGGCCAGCCGCAGGCGGGAGGGCAGGTGCGCGCCTGCGCCGAGCGGCTGGGGCTGCACCTGCCCGCCCGCTCCCTCCCGCCCGCCGCCCCGGACGACCTCACCTTCGAGTGGCCCGAACAGGTGCGGGCGCTGCGGGGGGTGTTCGAGCGGGCCGCGCGGGCGCCGCAACTCGTGCTGCTGCGGGGACACGTCGGCACCCGGCGAACGCTGCTGGAGGACGCGGTGCAGGGCACGCCCTGGCGGGCGGTGCAGGTGCGGTTCTCCTCCCAGCGGCTTCTGCTGCAAGCGGCGCTCGCCGGGCACCTGCGGCGGGCCCTGCCGCCCGAGCGCCGCCCGCCGGGGGGACCACCCGGGGGAACGACGGACCCCGACGCGGACCTGATCGACCTCGCCGGGCGCATGACAGAGGCGGGCGTGCCGCTGCTCGTCGCCCTGCACGACGTGAACGAGGTTCCCGCCTGGCTCGCGGCCCTGCTGCGGTTCATGCTCGACCTGCCGCTGCCGCTCGTGGTCGTCCTGTCCGCCTCGCCCACGCCCGGGTCCGACCACCTGCGGCTCGCGCTCGGCCCGCTGGGAGGGCGTCGCCTGCACCACGTCACGATGCCGCCCCTGAGCGTCGCGGGCGTGATGCGGGCGCTGGCCCGGGAAGGGCCCGACCACGGCGGGGCGGGGCGGGCCCGCGCCGCGCGCCTCGTGCAGCGGTCGGAGGGCTGCCCGCTGTACGTGCAAGCACTCGTCCGGTCCGGCGGCGACCTCGCGGCACACGACGGGCGGTTGCCGCCCGACGTGCGCGACCGGGCCCTGGCGGACCTCGCCCACCTGCCCGGCCCCGCCCGCGAGGGGCTGGCGCGGCTGGCGCAACTCCACGACCGCTTCGACCGGGTGATGGCCGGGGAGCTGCTGGGCGAGGCGGCCCCGGGCGTGTTGAACGCGGCCTGCCGGTCGGGTCTCCTGGTGCCCGCCGGGCGGGAGGAGGCCCTCACGCTGCCCGGCCTGGAGTACCGCAGCGACGACGCGGAGACGGGGCTCGCCTTCGCCAGCGAGGTCACCCGCGCCGCCCTGGCGGGGACCCTGCCCGCCGCCGAGCGCCACGCCCTGCGCCGCACGCTCGCGCGGCTGCTGCTGCCCACCCAGCCGGCCCTGAGCCTCCTGTACGCCACCCGCGCGAACCTCCCCGAACTCGCCGCCGAGGCCCGCGCCGCGCTGCCCGCGCCTCCCCCCGCCGGGTTCCGGGGAGGGTGTGCCGAGCCCGCGCCGGAGCCGTCCCCCCATCCCCACCCCCGGCGTGGGGTCCTCACCCCCAACGGCTACCGGGTGGCCCTCGACGGCGGCTTCCTGGAGGTGCTGCGCCGGGGCCGCCTGGGACCGCCGCCCCTCCTCACCCTCCTCCTGCCGGACGTGCCCGCCGGGACCTGGGCCCTGACCGCCCGGCTGGACGTGACCGGGTCCGCCGCGCCCCCCGGGCTCCTCCCGCCGCCCTTCGCGCTGGGCCTGCGCGTCGGGACGGGCCCGCGCGTCGTGTACGCCCCGGCCCCCCTGCCGGACCACCACGCGGGGGGCGCGGGGCACACCTTCGGCGCGGTGCTGCCGCTGAACTGCTGGTTCCGGCTGAACGTCACCACGCGGGGTGGCCCCCTCGAACTCAGCGTGCGCGAGGTGAACGTGGCCCTGACGGTGGGCGACCTCACCCCGGTGGGCCGGGGGGCGTCCCCCCGCGCGGTCTGGCCTCCCGGGCGGTGCCTCCCCCCGGAGGACGCGTTCGAGCCGCCACTTCCCCTGACGCCCTTCTAGGGACGTCCCACGTTAGCCTGCGCCCCATGACCGACCCTCTCACCCCCGAACGGCCCCGCATCCTCGTCGCCAACGACGACGGCATCTTCTCACCGGGCATCAAGGCGCTCGCGCTGGCGCTCGCCGACCTCGGCGACGTGGTGGTCGTGGCGCCCGACGTGGAGCAGTCGGCGGTCGGGCACGGGATCACGATCCGGCGCCCGCTGCGCTTCAAGCATACGGCCTCGGCGGGCTTCGGGGAGCTTCCCGCCTACCGGGTGGACGGCACCCCCGCCGACTGCGTGGTCCTCGGCGCCCATCTCCTCGGGCGGCCCGACCTCGTCGTGAGCGGCATCAACCTGGGGCCGAACCTCGGCGACGACCTCACCCACTCGGGCACGGTCGCGGCGGCCTTCGAGGGGTTGGCGCTGGGAATTCCTGCCATCGCCTTCAGCCAGCAGGCGGGGGAAGGCGGCGAGTACTCCTTCACGGCGGGGGCCGCCTACGCGGCGCGGCTGGCGCGGGAGGTCCTCGCGCGGGGGCTGCCGCCGCGCGTGCTCCTCAACGTCAATTTCCCGGCCCGCACGCCGCGCGGCGTGCGGGTGACCCGGGTGGGCGAGCACCGCTGGGAGGACTCCATCGTCACCCGCCACGACCCCGAGGGCCGCGAGTACCACTGGGTGGCGGGCACCAGCCGCGCCGCCGACGCCCACGACGAGACGACCGACTACGGGGCCGTGCAGTCCGGGCTGATCAGCGTGACGCCCGTGCGGCTCGACCTCACCGCCCGCGACCTGCTGGAGGAGGTGGGCGGGTACGTGCCAGAGGTGTAGGTCAAGGGTAGGGGATGAGGCGAACCCGCGAGGCGGGAAGGGGGGTGAGGTTGAGGTCGTGGAGATCGGCAGAATCGACGCTGTAGACCAGCGCGGCAGCCTCTCGCCGCTCAGTCGCGTTCAGGAGTTCTTGCGCTGTGCTGACAACTCTGGAGTTGCACGGACGCTGGGCATTGCAAAAGGCAGATTGCTCAAGAGGAATGAGGCCGTCTCTGGTCGCCCGGACGCGTAGCACGTAATTGACGGGCGCTCCGAGCGGCGTGAACACCGGCTCGTTCGTCACCACCGCGTAAAGTGACCCGTCGGGGCCGCCGACACGAAGAGCTTTGTCCGCTGGACTGTAGACCAGAGAGTCTTCAAACGCTATGCCAAGAGTGGCCCGATGCTTCGAGAGCGACCCCAGTTTGGCCTCCAGATCATTGATGATCGGCAAGGCGTAGAGGTCTGTGGCCCTGACGGGGTTGCTTTCCGTCCCGATCTTGAGCTGGGCAGGACCAACTTGAAGCGTTGGGTTATCCAAGCCGACCAGACGTAGGGGGATGTGCTGGGGCAAGGAAGTCAGGAGATTTTGAAGTAAGGCATTTGTTTGTATGGTTTTCTCCCCATCTATGACTTTGTTTTGATCTCGAAGATACAGTGTGTAGATACCTGGACCACCAGAGAAGGAAAGTTGATACAGATTATCCGCGCCGATGACGGGAGTGAGCCTGATCCCAGCGGCTTCAAACGCAGCAACGAGGTCGCTTAAAAGCAGGAGGTCGCTTCTCGATTCGGCGTAGGCTCGACACCAATGGAGTAACCCTGCAACTCCGTTTTTCTCCCGGAGGAGTTGTTCGTAACGTTCGCGTTCCCAGGCTGACCGTTGTTCCGGCGGAGAGGCGACGAACTTCCGACATTCCTCCCCGGAAGAGCCCGAAATGGCCCGCACCACTGGCACCCCCGCCAGCGCCTGCACCCCCAGCAGCGTGGCGACCCCGGCCAGCAATGCGGCGCGGGCGGCGTGGGGCAGCGTGTGCACCCGGTTCAACTCCCGCGCGACGGTATGCGGGTCTCCCAGGTCGCGCAGGGCGGCGCGGGTCGCCTCCTCCTCGGTCAGGCCCAGCAGCCGGTGGCGGTGAATCTTGTCCTCAATGGCACCGCGCAGCTCCAGCCGGACGTTTTGCCGCGCCTTTCCCCATAAGCCCCGGGTGGCATGCTTCAGGTAACGTTCGGTCGCCCTCATGCCCTGCCCCCGATCACACCGCGCACGGCGGCGCTGAACCGTTCGTAGCGTTCGCGCTGTGCCCGCAGTTCTTCCCGTCCCCCCGGCGTCAAGCGGTAGACCTTGACCAGGCTGCCGCCGCGCGGAAGCTGCCGAAATTCCCCCTCGATCCACCCTGCCTTCTCCAGACGGTGCAGGGCGGGGTAGAGCGTCCCCTCGCGCAGGGAGAAGTACCCGCCCGTCGCCGCCTGCACGTCCGCTATGATCTGCCCGCCGTAGCTCGGGCCCCGCTCCAGCGCGGCGAGCAGAAGCAAGTCGAGGTGGCCTTTGAGCTGCTGAGCGTCCATGCAGACCCCTTTCCCTATCGGCGCGAGGGGTGATGCCAATGAGCATCGCTTACCGATGCCAAAGCATCGTAAAACGAGGAGCATAGGAAAACAAGGTCAGGTCGGGTAAGTCTACCTGCTCTCCAACACCTCGAACACCCACGCCCGCGCCCCCGCCGGAAGGGGCAGCGCGGGCACCTCGCCCGCCCAGCGGCTCGCCACAAGGACGAGGCCCGGCTGTGCGGGGCTGTGGAGCAATTCGGCGCCCAGGAAACCTGGCTGGGCGGGCAGCGCCGCCAGGAGTGCCTCCATCCCCGCTCGCGCCGCGTCGCCGCGTGCCTCGGCGTAGTGGACGCGCAGGGGAGCCTTCGCCGCGCTCACTCGCCGTAGAGGGCGAGGGGGTCCCTGGGGTCCCAGCGCAGGTAGGTGCCGAAGTGGAGGTGGGTGCCGGTGGAGCGCCCGGTGTTGCCCACGCGCCCGACGGGCTGCCCGGCGGCGACCCGCTCCCCGGTGCGGGCGATGGTGGAGCTCAGGTGCGCGTAGCGGGTGATCCAGCCGCCTTGGTGCTCCAGCACGACCGTCCACCCCCAGCCGCGCTCGAAGTCGGCGCGCGACTCGATCACCCGGCCAGAGCGCGCCGCGAGGACGAGGGTGCCCTGCGGCGCGAGGATGTCCACCCCGTAGTGCATCTCGCGCTCGCCGCCGAGCACGCGCGGCCCGAAGTCGCTCGTGATCGCCCTGTACCCGGGCACCGGCCACAGCCAGCCCCGCGCGGAGGGCGTGTCCGGAGACACCGGAGTCACGCGGATGGACGCCGTGCGCACCGTGGCGCCGGGGGTGCGGTTGCCGGGGCGGGGGGCCGGGGCATCCCCATTGGCGGCGTTCGGCAGTCGGGCCGCCACGTTCCGCCCGGGGATGCGAACCGTCGCCCCGGCCCACAGCGCCCGCTCGGCGTCCAACTCCGGGTTGGCCCGCAGCAGTTGCCCGAGCGTCAGGCCGTACCGGCGGGCGATGACGGTCAGGTTCTCGCCGCTCTTGACCCGGTGCGTGCTTCCGGCCACGGTGCGGTCAGGGGTGTTGCGGCCCGGGATAGTCAACGTCTTGCCCGCCTGCACGTTGTTCGCGTTCTTCAGGCTGGGATTGGCGGCCTTCAGCGCGGCCACGCTGACCCCAGCCCGGCGCGCGATCACCGTCAGGTTGTCGCCGGGCCGCACCCGGTAGGTCACCTGCGCACTTGCCAGACCCGCCAGCACCAGGGTCAGGGTGGCGAGACCTCGCCGGACGTGGGGGTTGGAAGCCGCCCCACGCCTGGAGGAGCGCCGGATGAGAACGAAGTTCACAATCGCCACCATAACGGGGGGGTCATGAACTACATGTGAGGAATTTCGCGCCGCGTGTGGGCCCCACCCCCGGAGGAGCCGGGTGGAACGCTACCCTGCCCCCATGAGTGAGCGGCCCGTCTTCTCGCCCCCGCCGGGTTTCGCGCGCCTGCGGCTGACCCTGGCCTGGGACGGGTCGGGCTTCGCGGGCTGGCAGGCTCAGAGCAACGCGCCCAGCGTGCAGGAGACGTTGCACGCCGCCTGCGCGCGGGTAGGGGGAGAGGGCGCCGCCCGCCCCGTCGCCGCCGGACGCACCGACGCCGGGGTCCACGCCGAGGCGATGCCCGCTCACCTCGATGTGCCGCTCAGTTTCCGCATTCCTCCAGGGCGGCTCCCCCGCGCCCTGAACGCGCACCTGCCGCCCACGGTCGCCGTGCTCTCTGCCTCCCCCGCGCCTACGGGCTTTCACGCCCGCTTCTCCTGCACCGAGCGGCGCTACACCTACCGGCTCCTCGCCTCGCCGCAGCGGCATCCCCTCTGGGGCGGGCGGGCGTTGCACGTCCCCGGTCCCCTCGACGTGGAGGCGATGAACCGGGCCGCCTCTCATCTCATCGGCACCCACGACTTTGCCGCCTTCGCCACCCGGGAGGACCGCCAGACCGTGCGGGAGGTGCGCGCCCTGTCCGTCCGGCCCGGTCCGCCCGTCGTGGGCGGGCGCGTGTGGGAAGTCGAGGTCTCGGGCGAGAGCTTCCTGCGCCAGATGGTGCGTGGGCTGGTCGGCACGCTGCTCCTCGTCGGCCAGGGCAAGCTCGGCGAGGAGGTGGTGGCGGGTATCCTGGCGGGCCGCCGCCGCGCCGACGCCGGGGCGAACGTGCCCGCGCACGGGCTGACCTTCACCGGGGCGAGCTACGCGGGGTTCGGGGAGGGCGAGTAGCCCACCGCGAGGAGGTGGGCGCTCACGCCGAAGAGGGCGGGGTCCCGCTCCGTCCGCCGGATCACGTCGAGCAGCCGCCCGCGCCGCGCCGGGTCCATCCACAGCGTCTCGAAGTCCGGCACGACGTTGCCCAAGCCCTCCACCGCGTAGAGGTCCACGTTCCGAAACCCGGCCTCCTCGACCTCACGCTGCAATTCCTCCGGGCGGTGGAAGTAGGCGGTGGTGAACCAGCCCAGGGTGGGGTCCGGGGGCTGATGCAGGCCGTCCTCCAGGGTCGCATTCCTCATCGCCCGGAACCGCTCGTCTGCGTCGAGCCCGGCCAGGAGCCCATCGAGGGTGCTCGCCGTCCGCGTGATGGCCGCCGCGAGCACGACCCCGCCCGGGCGCAGACAACGCCGCGCCTCGGTGAGGGCCCGGAGGCGGTCGTCGGCTCCCGTCAGGTGGTAGAGCGGCCCCAGCAGGAGGACAGCGTCGGCGCTCGCGTCCGGGTAGGGCAGTGCCCGCGCGTCCCCGAGCGTGGCCGAGGTGAGCCCCGCCAGCGACGGGTCCGCCCGGATGCGCTCAATGTGGTGGGGCGCCGCGTCAAGCAGGTGAACGCCGTAGCCCTCCTCCAGCAGCGGGCGGGCGTAGGGCCCGGTGCCCCCGCCCACGTCGAGCACGGTGGCGGGTGGGGGCGGCAGAAAACGCGCGAGGAGTTCCCGCGTCCGCTCGAATTCGAGCTGGTTGCTCCCGCGCGTGAGACGTTCATGCTCCCGGTTCTGCGCGTAGTACGCCGCGATCTGGTCCATAGCGCAGCGTAGGGGAGCGGTCTGCCGGAGACATCGGCCGGATGGCGTGCGTCAGAGCTTACCCGGCTTCGGCCACCCGGCTTAGCCCGCCCTCCAGGGAAGGCATCACCCCCAGCGCGTCCTGCAACGCCTGGGTCTGGGCCCGCAGGTTGTCCAGTGCCAGCCGCCGCCGCTCCCCGTGCAGGAACTGCCTGGGCACCCGTTCGACCTTGGGCGGCGCGTCCTCCATGCAGCGCAGGAGGCGGCCGAGCCCGGCGCGTTGCCGCTCGACCTCGCCCGCCACGCGCCGCAGCCTCTCGCGGTCGGCGGCATCCAGAGCGGCCTCGTCCCCCACACGTTCCAGGATTGCCCGCGCTGCCGTCACCTCACCCGTCAGCCCCTCGATGGTGGCCGCCCACGCGGGAAGGCCCTGCCCGGTCTGCCGCAGGATTTCCGCGCTCACCGCCGATTCCGCGAACCCCCGCACGAAACGGGGGAGGGCGGCAAAGGCCACCTCCGCCTCCCCCTTGGCGGCGTTCAGGCGCGCGAAGCCCTCCAGCACCGCCGAGGCCGCGCCCAGGGCCTCCTGCCGGGCGGCGGCGAACTCCACGGACACACCGTCATCCATGCCCCGAGGCTAACAAAAGGGCGAGGGGGCGGAAACCCGCAGGCTCCCTCCCCCTCCTTCATTCGCCTGCCTCACCCTCGCCGCGTCACCCCGTCGCTCGTCAGGAGAGCGCCGTAGAGGTCCGGGCGGCGGTCGCGGAAAAAGCCCATCCCGGCGCGGAACCGGCGGGCCTCGGCGAGGTTCAGGGGGTGGGTCAGCGCCCCTTCCTCCGTCTCGCCGAACTCGGCGACGATCTCGCCCGTGTAGTCGGTGATGAAGGAGTGCCCGTAGTACGTCTGGGTCAGGTCCCCGATCTGCTCGGTGCCGATGCGGTTGCTTGATCCCACGTAGGTCGAGTTGCTGACTGCGTGGCCCACCATCGCTCGCTGCCACATCTGGTAGGTGTTCGGCGTCTCGACCTCGGCGGGCTCACTGCCGATGGCCGTCGGGTAGAGCAGGAAGTCGGCGCCCTGGAGCATCATCACCCGGGCGGTCTCCGGGTACCACTGGTCCCAGCAGATGCCCACGCCGATGCGCCCGAAGCGCGTCTGCCACACCTTGAAGCCGGTGTCGCCGAGGTTAAAGTAATACTTCTCCTCGTAGCCGGGGCCGTCGGGGATGTGGGTCTTGCGGTAGTTGCCGAGCACGCTGCCGTCGGCGTCGATGCACACCAGCGAGTTGTAGTGCGCCTGCCCCGCCCGCTCGAAGTACGAGAGGGGCAGCACCACCCCGAGGTCACGAGCGAGGTTCTGGAAGCGTCCCACGAAGGGGTGGCCGTCGAGCGGGTGCGCGAGAGCAAAGTAGTCCTCGCGCTCCACCTGGCAGAAGTACAGGTTCTCGAAGAGTTCGGGCAGCAGCACGACCCCTGCGCCCTGCCGCGCGGCGTCGCGCACATGCCGCTCGGCGCGGCTCACGTTGTCCTCCAGGCTGCCTGTCATGTGCATCTGAATCACGGCGAGGGTCACAGGGTCAGACATGAGATTCCTCCTGGGGGTGCAAATGCAGGCCGAGGCGGCGGGCCACCTCCCCGGCGGGACGGCGCAGGCCGCTGCGCACGTCCAGATACTCGCGGTAGACGGGGTCGAAGGTGTAGGTGAGGACGGCCATGACCCCGTGATGGTTGACTTCCAGCCCCGCGATCACGAAACCCGCGCGGAGCTTGGGGACGATGACGGCATTGTTGGTCGCGTGGTGGTGGCTGCGGATGACCGTGTACCCCCCGGCGCGGAAGGCCCCGAGCAGGTACGGCAGCAGGCGGGTGTACAGCCCCCGCCCCCGGTGCCCGGGCAGCAACGCCGTGTTCACCATGTACACGGTGCGGGCGTCCCACTGCCGGGCCGAGTGCCAGCCGACGACCTCGCCCCCATGCTCGACGAGCCAGGTGAAGGTCGGCACGGTCGGGGCGGGGAGGGGAGAGGGGCCGCCCCAGTCGAAGGTCACCGTGTCGTATGCGGCGTCCTCCAACTGCTCGTACACCTCCCGGAATACCTCCGCCTCCACGCGCCGGATGGTGTAGCCGTCGTCGAGGTCGAAGGCGGGTTCGCCCAGGGCCGGAACCGGCACGCTGGCCGTCTTCCCCACCGCCTTCTCCCTGGGAACGGGGTCCAGCCCCAGCCGCCGCGCCACTTCGCCCGACGCCTGCCGCAGGCCGCTGCGGACGTGCATGGCCCCCCGGTACGTCTCGTCCAGGCTGAGCGTCAGCGCCACGTTCACCCCGCCCTCGTACAGGTTCACCCCCTGGAGGAAGAACCCGGCGCGCAACTTGGGGACGATGACGCGGTTGTTGGTCGCGCGGTGGTGGCTCGTGACGAGGGTGTAGCCCGCCTCGCGGAAGGCTTCGAGCAGGTGCGGCAGGAGCCTCGTGTACAGCCCGCGCCCCTGGTGCTCGCGGAGAATTCCGGTGTCGGCCATGTACACCGTCCGCTCGCCCTGCTGGTGGGCGTGGTGCCAGCCGATCAGGTCCTCCCCGTGGAAGAGGCCCCAGTTCAGCGTCTCACCGAGGGGAGGCGGCGCCTTACCCGGCGGGTCGAAGGCGTACAGCGAGCCCCCGCCGAAGATGCGGCCTTCCAGCCGGGCGCAGGCGTCACGGTACGCTTCCAGGCTGACCGGGCGCGCCTCGTACCCGTCTCCGAGCCTGATTACCTGCCCGTCCACGGCTCCCCCACAGGCTGCTGCTGGGTCATGCAGTGGAAGCTCCCGCCGCCCTCGATGATCTTGCGGCTGCTCAGCCCGATCACCTCGCGCCCTGGGAAGAGGGGCCGCAGCACCTCCAGCGCCCGCTCGTCGTTCGGGTCGCCGTAACAAGGCACGACGACGAAGCCGTTGCCGACATAGAAGTTCGCGTAGGTGGGCGGCAGACGGCCCTCCGCGCCCTCCAGCCGATTCACCGGAAGCGGCAGCTCCACGATGCGGAAGGGCCGCCCCTGCGCGTCCGTCATCTCCCGCAGGTCCGCGAGGTTTTTCGCCATGACGGGGTGGTTCGCGTCCGCCAGGTCCTCCGCCACGCTCGTCACGACCGTCCCCTCGTCCGTGAAGCGCGTGATGGTGTCGATATGCCCGTCGGTGTGGTCGTTCTCCAACCCGCCGTCCAGCCACAGCAGCTTCTCGACGCCGAGGGTGTCGCGCAAGAGCGCCGCGTAGCCTTCTTCCGTCAGCCCTGGGTTGCGCGTCTCGGTTAGGAAGCACGAGCGGGTGGTCAGGCCTACCCCCGCCCCGTTCACCTCCAGCCCGCCGCCTTCCAACACCTCGGGGCGGTCCCAGTGCCTCACGCCGAGAAAGGCGGCGACGTACTCGGGCACCTCGTCGTCCTGCTCCCAGCGGAACTTGCCGCCCCAGGAGTTGAACCTCCAGTTGATGAGGGAGAGCGCGGGGGCATGAGGGAGCGGTGATGAGCCTTGCCCCAACTCATCGCCCGCCGCCCGCCTCTCACGCATCACAAAGATCGGCCCGTTGTCCCGAATCCACACGTCGTCGAGGGGAAGGCGGTGCAGTGTGACCGGGAAGGGGGTCATGTCCACGTCCCCGCCCAGACGGCGCCGCGCGTCTTCTTCGCTCTCCTCGTCGCGCACGAGGAGGTGGACGGGCTCGAAACGGGCAATCGTGCGCACGAGTTCGGCGAACTCGGCACGCACGCCCTCCAGCAGGCCGAACCACAGCTCGTCGTCCCCCGGCCAGCTCATCCAGGTCGCCGCGTGGGGAGCCCACTCCGGCGGCATGGCGAAGCCCGACTCGCGCGGGGTGGGATCCCCCGGGGTGAGGTGCGCGGCGGTGAGGCGGGTGGGGTGGGGCGTGCTCACGGCGCGCATTGTCGCACCCCCGCATCTGGGGAAGGTGACGCGGGTGGCCCTGGGAAGGGGGAGGAGCGGGCTCAGCCCAGCAGCGGCGAGTCGCCCGTGCAGGCCAGCGCGCGGAACCCGGCGGCCTTTTCGGTCAGGCCCATCTCGTCGTAGCAGGCGGCGAGCTTGAGGGCGAAGAACTGGGTGGCGCGGCAGTCCTCGCGGCGCTCGGCGGCCTCCAGGCACACGCGGTAGTGCATCACGGCGAGGTGGTACTGCGCTCCCTCTGCTGCGTGTTCGGCCCGGCAATGGCTCATCCTGAGGGACACGATGTCGGTTGCCAGCGCTTTCATGGTCCCAAGTGTAAACACGCCGCCAGCGACATGAATGAAAGGTGAATCCGATTTTCCCTGTCCTCGGGTGGCCTTCATGCACCCGGCGGGCTCAGACCGGACGGACCCGCACCGTCAGCGCGGAGAGATTCACGTCACTCAGCCGCACCCGCAGCGCCGTTCCCACGGGCGCGGGCGTGCTCAGCGGCAGGTCGAGCGCGAGGTCGGGGATCAGGAGGGTCGCCTGCGGGCCCCGGCGGTCCACGACCACCGCCTCCCACTCGCGCCCCGGCTGCGCGGCGATGAAGCGCAGGGTGTGGTGGCGGCGGCTGAGTCGTTCGGCCTGCCGGGTGGCGTCGGCATTCAGGCTCGCCTGCGCGACCCGGGCGGCGACCTCCCTGCCGCTCAGGGGCTCGCCACCCGTCAGCGCCGCCCGCAGTTGCTGGTGCACCACGAGGTCGAGGTAACGCCGCATCGGGCTCGTCGCCTGGGCGTACAGGTCGAGGCCCATGCCGTGATGCGGCCCCGGCGCGGGCTGGAAGCGCGTGCGGGCGAGCGTCTTGCGCCGCGCCCAGTGGGCCGCGAGGGTGTCCCCCCGCACGTCCCGCGTCGGCGCGTCCTGGGTGGCGAAGGGGAGGGGGATGGCGTGGTCGTCCGCGTAGATGGCGGCCCCCCACCCCGCCAGCGTCATGCACTCCTGCACCACGAAGCGCATCTCGGGCTTGGGCAGTGGGGTCACGGCCGCGCCCGCCTCGTCCGCCCGCACCCGCACCTCGGGAAGGTCGATGCTCAGCGCGCCTTCCGACTCGCGCAGCTCGCGGCTCGCGTGGGCCAGCCGGGCGAGGGTGACGAAGGGCTCTTCCCCCGCCTCCAGCCGGGCCTGCGCCTCGGTGTACGTGAGCCGGGTCACCCGCACCCGCGTCAAGGCCACGTCCACCGCGTCCGCGTTGCCGTCCGCGTCGAGGTCGAGGCTGATGGATAAGGCGGGGCTCGTCTCGGTCAGGCCCAGCCCCGCCTTCTCGATCAGGGCGTCGGGCAGCATCCCGATGGTGCGGTCGGGCAGGTAGAGGGTCGCCCCCCGCGCCCGCGCCTCCAGGTCGAGCGGGCTGCCGGGCGGGACGAGGGCCGCCACGTCCGCCACATGGACCCACAGCCGGGTCAGGCCCCCCTCCAGCGGCTGGGTGCCCACCGCGTCGTCCGGGTCGCGGTTGCCCTCGTCGTCGATGGCGAAGGCCGGGAGGTGGGTGAGGTCCAGCCGCTCCTCCTCTTGGAAGTCCGGCACGTCGAGCATGACAGGGGTCAGGGCCGCGCCCAGGCGGTCGGCGTAAGGCGTCCGCGCCTCCGCCCACAGCCCGAGGCGCAGCAGCAGCGAGTGGGCGGCCTCGGGCGTCTCGGGCTGCCCGGCTTCGCGCAGCACGCGCGACTTCTCCTGCTTGCCGCGCGCCACCAACTCCACCTCGGTGCGTTGCGCTGGCGTCAGATCGGGGAGAGGTTGGGTCATGCCCGGCAGAATACCGACCCACGTCGAGAGGAGGTGGCGTCGAGAATGGAAAGTCAAAGCTCTCATCTATTCGGAACTGGAGGGCTTCTCCCACCCCTGGGGTCCTCCCAGGCCGTGATTCTTCCCCTTCAAGTCAAATTATGGAAAGTTAGACTTGACATTCTCTCGCTCAGGTGTTTCTATTTCTCTAAAGGAGGGGCGCATGAATGAGCACGCAAATGACAGTTTCCGCGCACAGGTGGGTCGTCTGGTGGCCGAGGGCAAACTCACCCCCGAGGAGGCGGCGGGGCTACTGGAGGGGGAGGAACGGGTGGTGGACACCGTTTCGCCTCGGGAGGCCGCCGGGGCGGACGCCGCCTTGGCAGGCGAGACGCCGCCTGACTTAGACCTTCAGGTGCACGGCTACAGCCTGACCGTGCTGCACGACCCGTCCGTGATGAGGCCGCAGCTCAGCGCGAACTACGACGGGGAAGTCACCCTCACGGCCACGTCGAACGGCTGGCGCGTGGACCGGGCGAAGCGGCGGGACGGGTTGCCCGTCAAGGCCATCCTCAGCCTGCCCTTCGCGCCCCGGCACGTTCAGGCCCGAATCCACGGGGGGAACCTCCAGCTTCCCGACCTCTCGGGAGAGGCCCACGTCGAGGTCCACGGCGGGAACGTCCGCATGGGCCGCGCGGCGAGCCTGACGGCGAACGTGCACGGCGGGAACCTCAAGGCCGCCGAGATGGGCGGGCCCACCCACCTGAACATCCACGGCGGCGGGCTGAGCCTGGAGGGGGCGCGGACCCTGAATGCCAGCGTGCACGGCGGGAACCTGCGCTGGGCCGGGCAACTCACGGGCGGCGACCACCGGGTCGAGGTGAACGCGGGCAATGTCAGCCTGAGCCTCCTGCCCGGCAGCAGCGTCCGCGTGAACGCCGAGGTGACGGTCGGGGGCTTCATGGCGAACTTCCCCACCAACAAGAGCGGCGGCTTCGTGAACGCACGTCACACCGGGCAGGTCGGCGACGGGGCGGCCTCGCTCTCCTGCCAGGTGACCGCCGGGCAGCTCATGGTCAATGCCGCGTCAGGGGGAACGGCATGAAGGAGAAGGTCAAACGCCTGCTCGACCTCGTGCGTGCGGGGCGCCTGAGCCTCGAAGACGCCGCGCCGCTGCTGGCCGCCCTGAGCCCCCGGCTCGCGCTGACGGAGGCCGACCGCGAACTCGTCGCGTCCCTGCTCTCCCGCGAGGAGATGGACACCGGGCAGGTCGCCGAACACCTGCTCCTGCTGCGTGGAGTGCGGGACGCTCCGCCGCCGCCCCCACCCCCCCGGGCCCCGGGCCCGCTGGGCTCATCGGACTGGACGCGGCCGGGTCCCCTGCCGCGCAGCGTGGTGGACCGCCTGACGGGAGGGATCGACACCATCATGGAACGAGTCGGAGATACCGTAGACCGCGCCTTCGAGGGCGGCCCTCCTCGCCCGCCGCGCGGCGTCCCGACCTCCGCCCGCATCCTGCGCGTCCAGGTCGAGTCCTCGGAGGGCGACGAGTACGCGGCCAACCTCCCCGTCAGCCTCGCGCCGCACCTGCACCGGCTGATTCCCGCCCACGGCATCCGGGCGCTGGAACGCGCGGGCCTGAGCGTCGAGGCCCTGCAACTCCTGATCGAGGCCGACCCCCCGCCCGGCGACCTCCTCGACGCCGAGGACAGCGAGGGCAACAGCGTCAAACTCAGCCTGAAGTGAGGCGGAAGGCTCAAGGCAGAGGGCGGAAGGCTGTTCAGGTGGCCTTCTGCCTTCGACCTTCGGCCATCTGCGTAGAGTGACCCCATGCCCCGTCCCCTTCCCCTGCCCTTTCCCGACGAGACCGAGGCGCCGCTCGTCACGGAGCTGCGTTTCCCCACGAGCGGCGTCACCGTGCGCGGCGTGTTCGAGCTCAACGAGTTCGCCACCCTGACGCCCGAGAACCTCGACTTCCTGCGCCTGTACATCCGCGTGCGCGGCAACCTCAAGGAAGTCGAGCGGGTGCTGGGCCTGAGCTACCCCACGGTGCGCGCCCGCTTCGACACCCTGCTGCGCGCCATCGGCTACGAACCCGAGATCGCCGACCCCCAGTCCGAGGTGCTGGAAAGGCTCGAACGCGGCGAGATCACCCCGGATGAGGCGGCGCGGAAGCTGCGGCGGTAGGCGGGGCGCGGGAAAAGTCTTCACCGCGTCCCGCAATCCCTCAGAGCACGCCCAGATAAATCTCGTCCAGCGTGATGCGGCGGCTCAGGCAGGGCACTTCGATGCTGCCGCTGCCGCTCAACTCCTGCAACTGCCACCCGCCCTCCTGCCGCCCGTAGGCATATACGCGCCGTTCCTTCTGCTCCACGATCAGGTAGGTCTGGAGGGAGGGGATGGCGGTGTAGACGCCGTATTTCCCGAAGCGGTCGTGGGCGGCTGTGCTCTGCGAGAGGACTTCCACCAGCAGGCAGGGAGAGGTCTCGGCGTCGTTATCACCGCTGTCGCGGTCACAGACGAGCATCACGTCGGGGTAGAAGAAAGAGGTGTTGTCCTCGACCCTCAGCTTCATGTCGTTCTGGTAGAGGCGGCACCCGGCGCGAACGGCGTCGGCGTACAGGGTCCCGAAGATGTTCCCGCTGATCAGGACGTGGGGCCGACTTGCCCCGGCCTGCGCGTGCAGCGGGTAGACGAAGCCCCCCACGTACTCGCGCTTGTAGGGGCTTTTCTCCTCCGTGCGCAGGTACTCCTCCACACTCATCGCTTTGGGGGCGGGGTCGCTCATGGTTCCATCGTAAGCCGTGTGAGGTCGTCCCACACCACCCGCACCTCGCACATCTCACCGCCGCCGGGCAGAGGCACGCTCTTCTCACCGTCCTCGCGCCCGCCGAGGTGGGCGTAGTAGGCGTGGGTGGGGTTGGAGGCCAGCACCCACAGGGCCAGCGACCGAAACCCCCGTTCCTGCAACTCGCACGCCAGGGCCGACACGAGAGCGCGACCGATCCCCTGACCCTGCGCGGATTTCAGCGCGTAGAGCGTGTACAGCTCCGCGCCAATGCCGGGGTGGTCGCGCGCCGGGCCGCCCGAGGCGAAGGCGACCACTTCGCCCGCCTGCTCGGCGACGAGGACGACTCACCCGTCCCGGCGTTCAGGTGGCGGGTCCAGAAGCCTTCGCGCCGCTCGCGGGCCACCTCTCCCGTCGCCCGGGCCAGGAAGTCCTCCGGCATCCGTCCCGGGTACGTCTCCCGCCAGCTCGTGACGTGGACGTGGGCGATGCCCGGCGCGTCGGCGGGGGTGGCGGGGCGGACGAGGAAGGGCGGCATGGCCCAAGGTACGGGGTCAATCCTTGGCCTGCACCTCGGCTTCTCCCCGCCCCTCCCGCCACGCCGCGTAGGTGATGCGGTCGATGGTGAACGTCTCCCGCGTGAGGGTGTACGTGCCGCGCCCTGCCATCCGCCCCACCAGATCGAGGGCAGCGGTGTGGACGTGGTGGCGCTCCGCGTCCTGCACGGCGTCCGCGAGCAGGTGCATCCCCAGCACCTCGCCGAGGATGACGCGGGTGCGGCCGATGAGGACCGTCTGCACCTCGCGGCACTCCAGGCTGGCGGGGCTCACGGCCACACGCGGCACCCGCACCCGCACGCCGGGGGCGAGGGGCACGCCCAGCGTCTCGGGTTCACCCAACGCATAGGGGAAGTCGGTCGCGGTCGCGTTCATCAGGGGGGCGAGTTCAAAGCTCACGAGGTTGACGGTGAATTCGCCCCCCCTCCCGATATTGAGCGCGGTGTCCTTGGGCGTGCCGTCCGCGCGGTCGCCGGGCCCGAAGGCCACGACCGCCGGGTCCGAGCCCATCAGGCCGAAAAAGGAGTACGGGGCGAGGTTGACATGACCGCCCTTGCCCAACGTGCTCACCCAGGCGATAGGGCGCGGCACGACGACCCCGGTGACGAGCTTGTAGACCTCGGCGGGGGCGAGGGCGGCAAAGTCGAAGTGGAGGTGGGAGGCCCCGGAGACGGTCATGGCCCAGGGTAGCCCCTCCCGGGAGGAACGCTATGCTCGGGGGGTGCCGGACCCTCAGCCGCTGACCTACCGTGAGGCCTACGCGCGGCTCTCGCGCATCGCCGCCGAGTTGGAGAGCGGGGACGCCGACCTCGACCGGGTGCTCCCGCTGCTCGAAGAGGCCCGGGCCGCCTACGCCGCCTGCCGTGAGCGCATCGAGGCGGTGCGCGCCGTCCTGGCGGGGGAGTGGGCCGCCGCCGAGACGGGCGGAGAGGGTGAGGACGAGGACGACGAGGCGGACGACCCGTACGCCGACCCCTATTGAGGGGCGCGGGCGTATCCTCGCCCCATGAGTGACGCCCGCCCCTCTCCCGCGCCCCCCGCCGAGACGCTCCGGGCTCCCCGGGTCAACCCCCTGGTGTACCGCCTCGTGGTGATCGTGACGACGCTGCCGATCTTCCTGCGGGGTCAGGGCATCGAGGTCCACGGGCGCGAGAACGTGCCCCCGCCCGGCACGCCCCTCATCGTCGCCGGAAACCACCGCACGGGCTTCGACCCCTTCCTGATCGCGCGCAGCCTGCCCCCGGGCCGCTACCTGCAATTCATGGCGAAAAAGGAACTCTTCGTCCCGGTGATCGGCCACATCATCCGGGCGGGCGGGTCCTTCCCGGTGGACCGCAGCGCGAACGACCTGGGGGCGGTGCGTACCAG
The DNA here is from genome assembly GCF_025997855.1 of Deinococcus aetherius. Lineage (NCBI taxonomy): Bacteria > Thermotogati > Deinococcota > Deinococci > Deinococcales > Deinococcaceae > Deinococcus > Deinococcus aetherius. The sequence continues at coordinate 3,061,161 of NZ_AP026560.1, read as the reverse complement.
CCTGCGCATCCTTCAGGGGGGCGGCACCCTGGGTATCTTCCCCGAGGGCACGCGCGGCGGGGGCGAGTTGCAGGGCGGCGTGGCCCTGATGGCCTTGAAGGGCAAGGCGCCCGTGCTCCCCGTGGGCCTCAGCCGCGTGGGGAGGCGCTGGGTCGTCCGCTTCGGCGAGCCCATCGCACCCACCGGGGGGATCAAGGCCCTCACCGCCCTGATCGGCGAGCGGATCACTGCCCTCGCGGAGCCGGTGGGGGAGGTCGTCCGGTCACGTTGAGGCGGGTGGCGCCGGGGCTATAGTGGCCCGCGACGGGCGTGGGGAAAGCCGGTGGAACTCCGGCACTGTCGCGCAACGGTGAGGGCGCCCCTTCCGGGGACCCTGAGTCCGAACACCCGCCCCGTCCGGGCCGATCTCCCGTGTCGGGGAGGCCCGTGGCCCGACCTCTCGCGGACTGGAGGAAAGCGCCCCGGCCCCGCCCCCGTGGGTGAGCCCTGGACGTGCCCCCTCCGCCGCCCCCACCAACGGGGCGGTGCTTCTTTGGCCGCGCGGGGAGGAGGAACGAGACCCATGCCCCGACCCCCGACCGTCCAGACCGACCCCACTCCCCCCCGACCCCCGGGGCGCGATGAGCCTTGAGCGCGAGGGGCGCGTGCCCGCCCTCCCCGTCCCCCGGCCCCGCATCCTCGGACGCACCTTCGCGCTCGTGGCCGGGCTCCTCGCCGCCCTTGTGCTCGCGGTGGGGCTGGGCAGCGTGACCATTCCCCCCGGCGAGGTGCTGGGGGCGCTGTGGCGCGGGCTGAGCGGCGCCGAACTCGGGGGGAACGACGTGATCGTGTGGCAGATCCGCCTGCCGCGCGTGGTGATGGCGGTGGTCGTGGGCGCGTGCCTGGCGGTGTGCGGCGGCGCGTTCCAGGGGGTCTTCCGCAACCCGCTCGCCGACCCCTACCTCCTGGGCGCGGCGAGCGGGGCGGCGCTGGGGGCGACGGTGGGGATCGTGGCGGGGTGGCCGCGCCCCGTTCTCCCCCTCGTGGCGCTGGGGGCGTCCCTGGCGGCGGTCCTCCTGACGCTCGTCCTCGCGCGGGAGGGGCGGCGCTTTCCCCCCACCCGCCTGATCCTGGCGGGCGTGGTCGTGGGAAGCGTGTGCAGCGCCTTCACCACCTTCCTGATCCTGCGCGGCGAGGACCGGGCGCGGCAGGTCCTCGCCTACACCCTGGGCGACCTGGGCTTCAGCGGCTGGCGCGATGTGGGGACGGTGCTGCCCTACGCTGCGCTCGGGTGTGGGGTGCTCGTCGGGCTCGGCCGGGCGCTCGACACCCTGCAACTCGGTGACCTGACGGCCCGGAGCCTGGGGGTGCCTGTCGAGCGGCTGCGCCTCCTGGTGGTCGTCGCCGCGAGCGTGGCGACCGCCGCCGCCGTCGCGTATGTGGGCATCATCGGCTTCGTGGGACTCATCGTGCCGCACGTCGCCCGGCTGGCGTGGGGATCGGGGCACCGGGTCCTGCTGCCCGTCTCCGCGCTGCTCGGGGGCGCGCTGCTCGTCCTCGCCGACCTGCTCGCGCGCACGACGATCCTCTCACAGGTGGGCGTGGTGACGACGCTGCTGGGGGGGCCGTTTTTCCTGTGGCTGCTCAGGAGGGGTGGGCGTGAGTAGAGCGGTCAGCGGTCAGCCGTCAGCCGTCAGCACCGACACGTTGGAGGCGCGGGAGTTGCACGTTCGGGCGGGGGCGCACCCGGCGGTGCGGGGGGTGAGCGCCGCGTTCCGGGTCGGGGAGTTCACGGCCGTGATCGGGCCGAACGGGGCGGGGAAGAGCACCCTGCTGCGGGCGCTGCTGGGGCTGAGCCGGGCCGAGGCGGGGGAGGTGCGGCTGTGTGGCCGTCCGCTGGCCCGGTGGACCCGGGCGGAGCGGGCGCGGACGCTCGCGTACCTGGCGCAGGGGGAGGAGCTTCCCCTGGACGCCCGGGTCCGGGACGTGGTGGCCCTGGGTCGCGGGGCGGGCGCGTGGAAGTGGGGCCTGATCCCCACCCAGCCGTGGACCCCAGCCGACGAGGACGCGGTGACGGCGGCCCTGGACCGGACGGACACCCGGCGCTTCGAGGATCGCCACGTCCACGAATTGTCGGGGGGGGAGCGGCAGCGGGTCTCGCTGGCCCGCGCCCTCGCCGCTGGGCCCCGCTTCCTGCTTCTCGACGAACCCACCAACCACCTCGACCTCGCCTACGGGCTGGAGGTGGTGCGGCACCTGCGGGGCGAGGTCGCCCGTGGCCTCGGCGTGGTCGCCGTCCTGCACGACCTCAACCTCGCCGCCCGCGCCGACCGCCTGCTGCTGCTCCTGGAGGGCCGGGTGCTCGCCGTGGGCACGCCTGGGGAAGTTCTCACGCCCGCCCACCTCCACGCCGCCTACGGGCTGCGGGCGAGGGTCACGCGCGACGAGGAACGCCCCCTCGTCATCCCGGAGGACTGAATCCCTTGCCGCCGAAATACTTCAAGACACGCGGACATCTGCTCGTCTGCCAGGGCCCGAACTGCAAGGCTCGCGGCTCGGACCTGCTCTACCGCGCCCTGTGGACCCACCTGGAGCGCCATTCGCTCGCCTATTACAAGACGGGCGGCAGCGTCCGCCTCACCGAGAGTGGCTGTCTGGGCGCGTGCAGCTACGGCCCCACCCTTTGCGTCTACCGCGAGCGGGGCGGCAGGCTGGAGGAGGGCTGGTACGCGGCGGTGGACTTTCCCCTCTCTGAAGCGGTCGCCCGCGCGGTGCACGAGGAGGCGGAGTTGCCCCGCGAGCGGCGGTACGGGCCGGGGGAGGGTTGAGCCCGGCCTGGCCCCCGTGCGACGGGACAAAGGCCGGGCCCCGTGGGTGTTAGAGCAGGGAGGTGGAGGGGGACGCCCCCCAGAAGGAAGGGTCATGGAGCCGGTGAAACTCATCAATCTTTCCGTCAAGCGCACCCGCCTGCGCCCGTGGGTCGACCTCAGCGGCTTCTTCGCGTTCTTCGGCATCTCGGGGGTGGACCACGACCGCGAGGAGCGTCTTCAGAAACGCTTCGAGGAGGAGTACTACCGCAACTACGCGACCGTGATGCTCTCGGCGCGCGTCGCCCCCGGCACCTACACGCTGGACGGTCTGCCGCAGGAGGCCAACCGTCTGGGCTGGACCGTCAACGCGAACGGAACGGCGACCAGCCGCCTGAGTGACGATGCCCTGGCGAGCCTGCGGGCGTGGATGGAACGGGGAACGCGCACGGTCCACCCCACACCGCTCTAGGAGCGTGCCTCTCCAGCTGTGATGCACCCTGAGCGTGGGGGCGACACTGGACTTCCCCCTGACTCAGCGGCGCGGGTCGGTGGCTTGGCGGTAGCCGAGCTGACGACCCAGAGTGGTCACCTCCTCCAGAACCTGAGCTCGCCGACCGTCGGGCAGGGAGGGCCATTGGGACTGGAGTTCGTGCAGTCGGACCCGGGCGGCAGCGTCGTCGAGTTCTTCTGCCAGCGTCCAGGCCCGAGTCAACACCTGGGGAGGAGGGGTGAACAAGGTTATCTCCGCCAGGGTAAGGAAGCTCCCCGGCGTCCGGCTTCGAGAACGCTAAACGTTGAGATGGTTGACAGGAAGGTGAGGGCTGTTCTCGCGCCTTTCCTCCCCAAGGTGCGGCCACAGGAGGGCGCCCCGTGACCCGTCGGACGCTGAGGTGGGCGCGAGGACGATGCCGGGTGCTGTTCCATCCCTGACGGTCCCCTTAAGTTCTCCCCTTAATGTGGAGCTATGCCCCTCGTCGAACCGGTGCGCGTCCAGGTCCTTCATCTCGGCCCGCAGCACCGACTCGGCTATGTGGTTTCCTCCGAACATCCCGAAATCCGGGTTGGGGCGTTCGCCTTTGCCTTTCCCTCCGGCCGGGCGGACGTGCTGATCCCGGTGCTCCTCTCCTCGGGCGGCCAGCTCTACCGGGCCGACTACTCCCCCCTGCGCGCGAGTGAGGACGAGGTGGAGCGGATGTACTTCATTCGGCGCGAGGTCGGGTGGTGGCTGCCGGACGAGGAAGCCGCTCCCCCGGTTCGGAGCGCCGTCGTCTAGGCCGGGCCGACCTCGCCCCTACCCCCGCACCACCTCCAGAATCTTCTCGCCGTACTTGCGCAGCCGCTCGGGGCCCATGCCGCGTACAGCCCTGAGGTCGTCGAGGGTGTAGGGCACCCGGCGGGCGATCTCGGCCAGGGTGGCGTTGCTGGCGATGATGAAGCGGCTGACCTCCTGCCGCTTGGCCTCGGCGTTGCGCCACTCGCGCAGCCGGGCGTACACGGCCGCCTGCTCGTCGGTGAGGTCGGCGGCGGGGTCGGGCGCCCCGCCCCCCGCCTCCGCCGTCGGCAGGTCGGGCGGCAGGTCGGGCAGGACGGGGGCGGGCTCGGGCTCGGCGGGCGGGGTGGGCTCGGCCGGTGCGGGCGTGTCCGGTGTCGCCGTGTCTTCCGCTTCCTCCGCCTGCTCGGGTGCGGCGAGGGGCGGCGTGGGCTCCAGCTCGGGGGCGTCCGGGCCGGGGCTCACGGGCGTGGGCAGGGGCGCGGGGGCCGGGGGGGGACTGCTGAACACGATCTCCGGCGTCCAGGGCACCTCCTCAGGCGGGGTCGGCGCGGGGGAGGCGGCCGGTTCGGCGGGCTCCGGGGCGTCGAAGGTCACCCGGTCGAGCCCCTGCGGGGCGTCCGCGCGGGGAGCGTCGGGAAGCGGCCGGTCGGGCCGGGGGAGGTCGGCGCGGGCGGGACGGTCCGGGCGACCTCCCCGGTCCCGGCGAAAGCGGTCCTCGCGGCGGGGCTCGGTCTCCTGAACGGCACGGCTGGGCGGGGCGTCCTCCGGCTCCTCCCGGCGAGCGACCTCCGGCACGTCCGCCTCCCCCGCGCCCTCCTCCGGGTCGCGCACGAGGGGGATGGGGACGTTCACGGGCTCCTGCACCTGGGAAGCGCGCAACAGGGTGAGGGCGGTGTCCGCGTCCTGCAAGCCGGGCGTGAAGATCACTCCGCCCTCCACACTACGGGTGGCGGCAAGAACCCCGCCGGGGAGGTGGGGGGTGTCGGGCGCCGCGTCGGGGGGCAGCAGCAGCGCGGTCGGGCCGAAGGGAAGCGCCCCCCCGCCCAGACGCTCGGCGAGCTGGGCGGTCGTGCGCGCGGCCCGGGCCAGCCGCAGCGGCAGCGTCGCCACGTCCCGCAGGGCAAGGGCCACGGTCAGGTCGGCGGGGGCGGGGGCCGCCGGGGCAGGGGCGCGGCCCGGGCCCAACAGCAGCGCGAGGTGTCCGTCCCCGAAGCCCGTCAGGGTCACCGGGTCGCGGTAGACCACGTAGGCGGCCCCGCGCGCGAGCCACCCGCCCCCCGGCGCGAGGGTGGCGTCCACGATCACGGGCACCCCCGCGCGGGCCGCGCGGCGCAGCAGGCGGTCGTCGGGCTCGGCGAGCCAGACTCCCCGCGCGCCCGTCCAGTCGGCGTCGAGGCCGGCGGCGGCGAGCCCCTGCCCGGCGAGGGCCGCGCGGTTCACGCCCAGCCGCTCGTCCACCCGCAGCACGCCGGGCCCCAGCAGCGCGGCGAGTTGCCGGGCGAGGGCGCCCTCACCCGCCAGGGTCAGGCCCCAGTCGGCCCCCTCCAGCGCGGCGAGGGCGTTTGCCAGCCGCAGGTGTGGATCGCCGCGCTCGGCGTGCAGGGCCACCAGCCGCGCGTCGGGCCGCACCTCTGGGAGCGTGGCCGGGCGGGCGTGGGCTTGGGAGAGTTCAGGCGAGTCGGTCATGGCGCCCATTGTGCCGCACGGGCACCCGAAAGCCTCCCGCAGATGGGGAACGGGTGAATGGGGGGCCCCCCGCGCCCCTGCGGCAACCCCCGCCCGGCGGGGAGCGTACCGTGGGGAGTATGCGAACAGTCCTGCTGACGGCCCTGCTGCTGACCGCCCCCGCCGCAAGTGCCCAGGGCGGGACGACCCTGGCCACCCCGCCCGCCCCCGCTGCCGCCGCCACGGTGACCCTGAGCCTCGGCGCGCGTCCCGGCACGCTCGTCGAACTCACCCAGACCACGGTCACGCGCCTGACCGTGGAGGACGTGCAGGTGACCGCTCCCGACGGCGCGGCCCCGAGCGAGGCGGAGCAGGGCGAGCTGCGACAGGGCATCGAGGAGGCCCTGGGCCGGGCAGGTACGCAGACGAGCGTCGGCAAGGTCTTTTACAAGGTCCAGGAGCGTGCCCCGGACGGGACCGTCACCCTGGTGAACACCGTGATCACCCAGGTGCCCGGCCTGGGGCCCCTCACCGTGCGCCTGGTGCAGACGGTGGCCCCGGGCGGCACGGTGGCCCTCACCCGCATCGAGAGCGACAATCCCCTCGTGCAGGCCGCCCTCTCCGGCCTGACTCCCGAGGTGCTGCGCAACCAGTTGGGCGGGGGCGGCGGGGACCTGACCGGCGTGTACGGGCAGACCTTCGCGGTCGGGCAGCCCGTCACCCGGAGCGTCACGGTGGACGTCCAGGCGCTGCTGGGCGCCGTCCTGGGGTCGCTCGCCGCCGGGCTGGGAGGCGGAGAGAACCCGCTCGGGGGCGTGCAGGCCAGCCCCCTTACGGTCACCACGACCACGACCTACCGGGGCGTGAACCCCGCCGCGCTGCACGTGTTCGGGACGCGCAGCACCTCCGGCGCCTGGACGGTCGAGTTCGGCGGTGGGCCGGATATCCCCCGCATCCGGCTCGAACTGCTCGGCGGCTCCCAGGGCGGCGGCCTGAGCCTCTACCGCCCCGACGGTCTGCCCGTGGGAAGCACCCAGACCCAGGCCACGCGCCTGCGGATGAGCCTGACTCAGCCGGGCGGCGAGCAGCTCCAGATGCTCGTCCGTCTCGACCAGACCGTCACCCTGCGCCCGCGCTGAGGGGGAAGGGGAGCCCCCCGCGTTCGTGGGCGGGTCCTCCTCTATTTCCCGTATCTCCGGTCACGGCCCTGGAAGTCGCGCAGGGCGCGCAGGAAGTCCACCCGGCGGAAGCCCGGCCAGTACACGTCGCAGAAGTAGTACTCGGAATACACGCTCTGCCACAGCATGAAGCCGGAGAGCCGGATCTCGCCGCTCGTGCGGATGATGAAGTCGGGGTCGGGGATGCCCGCCGTGTACAGGTGCGCGCTGATGTGCTCGGGCCGCAGGTGCTCGATCACGTCCTCAAGCGCCTCACCCGCCGCCGCCTGGGCGCTGAGGTGCTGCTTGACCGCGTCCACGATCTCCTCGCGGCCCCCGTACCCCACCGCGATGTTCAGGAGCATCCCGTCGTAGTGGGCCGTCTTGTCCTCCAGTTCGCGCAGGGCGCCCACGACATTCACCGGGAAGTCGTGATGCTGCCCGATGGCGCGCACCCGCACCCGGTTGGCGTGGATGCGCGGGTCGCGGGCCAGGTTGCGTGCCTCGCGGTCAAAGAGGCCCATCAGGTGCCGGACCTCGTCGGGGTCGCGGGCCACGTTGTCGGTGGAGAGCACCCAGATCGTCACCGCCGGGATGCCGAGTTCGAGGCACCACTGCAAGACCTCGTGCGCCTTGTCGATGCCGAACTCGTAGCCCAGTTCGCGCTCCACGCCGAGGGCCCGGGCGTAGCGGCGGTTGCCGTCGAGGATCAGGCCCAGGTGACGGGGCAGCTTGCCGTGGGACCGGACCGCCCGGGCGAGGCGTTGCTCGTAGCCCCACAGCAGGGCGCCGCGCGCCGCGTCCCGCGTTTTCTTGGCGGTGCGGAGGGCGGCTTTGACGGGCGGGCGGGTCATGACGGGGGTCAGTGTAGCGCCTGGGGGGTGGGGCGCCTTCCATCCAAAGGGGCAGGGGGGGAGCGGCGCTGGGCTGGGCAGGTACAAAGGGGCGGCGTGGGTGGTCGGGTCTTTCCCAGCGCAATGTCTGATCTTGTCGCAGCTCAGTCGCGGGCCCACCGTCTCGCCGCGCGAGCAAGGCGGGGTCGTGGGCCAGGACCGTCCGGCCACTTCCACTGATGGGGCCTCTGGGTCCACGTTTTGAACAGCCTAAAAGCCTCCGCGCTTTTTGCTCCTCCCCCTTGTGGGAGAGGCTGGGAGGGGGGTGAACGCGGCTGCCCCCCAGTGCCCCTGACCGGCCAACCCGCCGTCCTCACACCTCCGGGAACAGCGACCCCTGCCGCGCCCGCCACAGCCCCAGCGCCTTGTGGTCCAGACGAGAGAGGGCGGCGTCGGCCACCGGAGTGCGCGCCGGGCCGCCCCGCCCCCCGTAGACGGTGAGCGTCACGAGCCTATGCGTCATGGTGTGGGTGACGGTGCCGAGTTCGCCCGCCACGGTGACGCCCAGCCGTGCGGCGAGGCGGGCGAGCGCGTCCCCTTCCCCCTCGCCTTCCCCGACGACCTCGGTGGGCAGGCCCATCAGCCCGCCGAGAAAGGTGCTCTCCCGCCGTTCGAGCACCGCCTCGCGCTCGTCGCCGAGGAGCAGGGCCACGGCGCGGACCTGACGTACCGCAGCGCGCACCTTGGGGGCCGGGAAGGAGGCGGGCTCGCCCGACGCGAAGGCCGTGCACCAAGCGGAGACGGGACACTCGTGGCAGCGCGGGTTTCTCGGCGTGCAGACCATCGCCCCCAGGTCCATCACCGCCTCATTGAAGGCGGCGGGGCGGGCGGGGTCGAGAAGTTCGTCGGCCCGCGCCTGCACCCACGGCTCGGTCGGCTGCCGCTCGCCGTGCACCCGCGCGAGCACCCGCCGCACGTTGCCGTCGCTGACTGCCCTGGCCTCCCCGAAGGCGAGACTGGACACCGCCGCCGCCGTGTAGGGCCCCACGCCCGGAAGGGCCCGCCAGCCCTCGTGGGTCGTCGGCATTCCCTCCCGCGCGATCACGCCCGCCGCCCGGTGCAGGTTCCTGGCCCGGGCGTAGTAACCGCAGCCTTCCCACGCCTTGAGGACGGCCTCGACGGGAGCGGCGGCCAGCGCCTCCACCGTCGGGAACGCCGTCAGAAACCGCTCGAAGTACACCCGCCCGCGCGCCACCTGGGTCTGCTGGAGCAGCACCTCGGACACCCACACCCGGTAGGGGTCGCGCCCGCCCTCCGGCCCCACCCGCCACGGCAGGTCGCGCCCGGCACGGTCGAACCAGGCCAGCAGCGCCGCGCGCACGGCGGGGAGGTCGGCGGGGGAGAGGGTCACGGGAGGAAGTGTAGGGGTCGGGGCAGCGTTCAAACGCGGCCGTTACGGCAATGTGGGGCAAAAGGAAACCCGGCCTCTGCCCGGCGGGAACTGCCAGCAGAGACCCGGAGAAGTGGAGCCGTTCCAGGCCCTTGATGTACTCGTGCAACGCTTTGGTCTGCTCGTCTGTCGGCGGCGCCCCGTCCAGCCCGTTTTGCGCGAAGCGGGGCATCACGGTCAAGAGGGTCCGCCCGCCCAGTGCCTGACCGTGCAATACAGCGCTCCCCGGTTCAGCTCAGCGCCGCGACCAGCTCCGCCTTGCTCATGCCGCTGCGGCCCCTGATGCCCTTTTCCCTGACCCGGTTGTACAGCTCGTCGCGGGTGAGGTCGGAGAGTTGGGTGTTCGGGGTGCGGCCCTCCTGGCGGCGGTGCTTGTTCACCGTGCGGGCGGCGATCTCCTCGGCGCGTTCCCCCGGCTCGCCCCAGCTCAGTTCGCTCTCCTTGATGTGCTCGTACTGCCGTTCGTCCCTGTCGCTCCACGCTTCGGGCATGGTTGGCCTCCTCGCGCGCACCGTAAGCCGTGCGGGCGGGCGAGGGGTGAGGAAGGGATGGAGGCCATGACCCACCTCGCCGCGACCCGCCTCGACTTCCTCGACCTGTTCCTGGAGGGGGCCCCGCTGCCTCGGCTGGCCCAGGGCTTCACCTGAGCCGAGAGTCCGGTCTACCACACGCAAATGGACGCCGTGATCTTCAGCGACGTGCGCCAGAACCTCACCTGGCGCTGGTTACGCTCTGAAAGGTTACAAGAGGAGATGCATCCCAGCCACCACCAGAACGGGCACACGCTCGACGCCGGGGGTCGCCTCGTCGCCTGCTCACACGGCCAGCGGGCCCTCGTCCGCCAGGAGGAGAACGGGGCCTGGACCATCCTCGCGGACACCTTTGAGGGCCGCAGGCTCAGCAGCCCCAACGACGTGACCCTGAGCCCGGACGGCAGCCTGTGGTTTTACCGATCCCACTTACGGCCTCGACCAGCCCGACGAGGGCTACGGCGGCGAGCGCGAGCAGCCCGGCAACCACGTCTACCGCCTCGCCCTGGACGGCGCGCTCACCGCTCCCATCCGCGACCGCCTCATGCCCAACGGCCTCGCCTTCGCCGCCCCCGACCTCCTCCTCGTGTCCGATACCCACGACGATGAGGGCCACCTCTACCGCTACCGCCTGGGCCCGGACGGCACCGTCACCCCCGAGGGCCGGTGGGCCACCATCCGCCCCGGCGTGCCCGACGGCTTCGGGGTGGACGACTCGGGCCGCGTCTGGACCAGCGCCGGGGAAGGCGTTCACGTCCTGAGCCCGGGCGGCGAGGAACTGGGCCGCGTCCTCGTGCCCGAGACCGTCTCCAATCTCTGCTTCGGCGGGCCGGACGGGACGGAGCTCTTCATGACCGCCACCACGGGCCTCTACCACATCCCCACGCGAGTGCGGGGGCTGCGGCTGTGACGTGACCCTCTACCCCTCGGCCCCGACCACCGCCTGCACACGGCCCACCTGCCCGCTGACGAGGCGGACCTTGATGCCGTGTGGGTGGGTGGCCGAGCCTGTAAGAAGCTGTGCCACCACACCGCGCGTGAGCCTGCCCGTGGGCTGGTCCTGCTTCTGCACGATGTCCACGGTCACGCCGGGGCGAATCTGGGAGCGGGGAGGGGTCATGGGGGGAGGATAGGGGAGGGGGAGCGGGCGGTAAGGTGCCTCCTCACCACTCGTTCGCCTCGAAGGTTCGCCGCGCTGCCTCTCGCCGCAGGTCTTCGTCCGTCCCTGTGTTCTTGCCGTGCACGCGGTTAAGGGCCGCCATCACGTCCTCCCCACGGTGCAGCTCCAGATATTCCCGCAGGGCAGCCCGCCAAAGCTCGCTGCGGCCCAGGCCCAACTTCCAGGCCAGCGCCTCGGCCTCGGCGAAGGTCTGCTCGTCCAGGGAGAGAGAGACTCGCACGGCATAAGTATGAAGCGGCTCGCCTATGACCACCCACCCGGCACCCACGCCCCCAGCCGCTCCAGATCGTCCGGCAGCGCGTACAGGCACACCCCGAGCTGATCCCCAATGCTGAACGCCGCGCCCCGGCAGGCCACCCGCCCGCGCTCCACGCTCGCTCCCCACGCCAGCGTGAACGACCCGGCAGACGACGGCGCCCCGTGGTCCCCCTCCACCGCCGCCAGCACCCGCTCGGGCGTCGCCTCGTGCACGCTGTACCGCATTCGGAACCACCGATACCCTGCGTCCTGCACCAGCACCACGCGCCCCCACCCCGGCCCGCCCAGCAACTCCCGGGTCAGGGACAGCCACCACGCCCGCACGCCGGGCGGCACCTCCTCCCCCGGGTCGGGCTCGGACTCCGCTGCCCAGATGCAGGAGAGGCGGGCGTCAGAGGGAGGGTGGATGCGGGCGAGGGCGAAGCGGAAGTCGGGGGTGGAAGAAAAAATCATCTACTGGCAATCATCTTATGTACCGTTTGAGCAGCTCACCCGTAACGATTCGGATATACTCAAACGGAGGGTTGAGGTTCGAGAAGCTGTGGAGCTTTGGCTACATGCTTATATTGCCATCTGTGAATCAAGGAGATTAACGAAGTGAGGGTGGACCAGATCACTTTTGAAGAGGCCCTGGAGATATGTGAGAGGATGGAGTCTCATTTCTTTGATAGGAAAGATGCCAGGCTGAGACCAGCCGGTCTTGAGAAAACAGTTGTAGCTTTCGCAAATGCCGATGGTGGTGAAGTATTCGTCGGCGTCAAGGATGATAAAGAAGAGACCAATACTATAGATAGATGGAGGGGTTTAAGTGATATAGAAGATTACAATGCCCACATTGCTTCTTTATCCACTCTAAACCCTACCGTTCCCTTCCGTATAAAATTTTTACAAGCGTTAGATGTTTCAACTAATATAATCATGTCTGTGAACGTTGATAAAAGTAATTTTGTCCATAAAACCTCTTCTCAAGAAGTATATGTACGTCAATCTGCGCAAAGTATAAGACTGACCGATCCACAAAGAATAATAGCCCTTAGTTATTCAAAAGGGGCAACTACATTTGAGGATGAATTGTTAATGGATTGTCCTCCCGAAGTCGTTGCTGAAAGTGCGGCTGTTAAGGACATGTTATACGATGTGGGTTCAAGTCTTGATGGTTTGGATTACTTGCTAAATCAAAACCTGCTTAGAAGAGAAGATTTCGCTCCTAAAGTTGCATCTGTACTGTTGTACGCTGATGATCCCTCATCATTCATGCCGCGTCAGTGTGCAGTTAAGGTGATACGTTATGAAACTCAAGAAGATGACCCAGAAAGGGATCATCTGAAAGAGGTATACACTGTAGAAGGCAGTAGCTATGACTTGATAAGACGAGTTATAGATAAGATAACAGAAATTTTGAGTGGGATAAAAATCTGGACAACATATGGATTAAAACCGGTCGAGTACCCACAGGAGGCGATATGGGAGATAGTTGTAAACGCTATAATCCATCGTGATTATAGCATATCAGATCATGTTCACGTGAAGATATTCAATGACAGGATCGAAGTGATAAGTCCTGGTAAGCTTCCTGGATTTGTAAGTGTGGATAACATATTGGATCAAAGGTTTTCTAGAAATCCCAGAGTGGTTAGGCAGCTAGCTAGATATAAAAACCCGCCAAATAAGGACATGGGTGAGGGATTAGACACAGCGTTTCAAAAGATGAAGGAATGGAAACTAAAAAACCCAGTGATTGAGGAGCTGGAAAATGGTGTGCGTGTGACGATACCTCACACTCCTTTGGCTACTCCGGAACAAGCAATACTTGAGTTTCTGGAAAATAATGAGTCAATAAAAAACTCTCAAGCAAGAGATTTGACAGGTATACGCTCTGAAAATGCTGTTAAAAACGTTTTCTATCGTCTTCGTGATGCTGGTAAAATCGAACGTGTACCGGGCCTTGCAGGAGCCTCTTCCGCATGGAGAAAAATTGAACGGCAGTAAATTCGTATTACTCTATAGTTCGAATGTGTTCGTTATAGGGACTGGAGTTGGCCTCAGCCCTTGAGTGATCCCCATCACACCACCCCCAACCGCTTCTCCTCCTCATACAGCCGCTCGCCCACGAACTGCTTGAGCAGCGTCTGGTACGGCACCCGCTTCAACGCGGCGACGTGCTTGAGCCGCTTTTCCATGTCCTCGTCCAGGCGCAGGGTGGTGACGTGCGTGGCCTTGGGCTGGCGCGGTTGCCGGGGCCGCTGGCGGGGGGCGATCTCGTTCAGGAGGGCCAAGCCTTCCGGGTCGTTGCGGCTTTCCTCGATGAGTTCTCGCGTGGCCGTGTGTGTTTCCCAGAACTGGGCCGCTTCCTCGGTCGTCATGTTCTCTGGAATCTCGCTGTTGGAGCGGACGGGAATCAACTTGGTGAGCTGATCAGTCATGGTCATTCCTCGCTGTAATAGGCGTCTCGCTGTTCCGAGCTGGCGTTGAGAGCGGTGACGACGCGAACTTTGCCCCTTCTAGGCTCCAAAACGACAAAGAGAACTCTTCCGGCTTCGGTGGTTCCAATGATCCCGATGCGGCGCTGCCCCTGCGGTCCCCGGTGAACTTTGTTGGCAAGGACGGCGGCGGGGTCAGTCACTGCCTCTTCCGCCTCCTCCGGTTCGATCTTGTAGCGGGCGATGTGGTCCAGGTTGGCAAAGTCCCAGTCGAATTCCGTCGGCTGGGACCCAGTGTATGCGCTTTCGTAAAAGGAGTCGCCTACACCTCCAGCGCCAGCTTGTCCACGTCGTTCAGCAGCGGCGTTCCCGCCGGGTACTCGCCGTTGAAGCACGCCAGACACAGGCCGGGGCCGCCAACGGCTTCCCTCAGCCCCCGCTCGCTGATGAAGGCGAGGGTGTCGGCGCCGATCAGCTCCCGAATCTCCTCCTGCGTGTGGGTGCTGGCGACGAGTTCCTTGCGGGCGGCGGTGTCGATGCCGTAGAAGCACGGGTGCTTGATGGGCGGGCTGCTCACCCGGAAGTGGACCTCCCGCGCCCCCGCCTCACGCAGCAGGTTCACGATCTGGCGGCTGGTGGTGCCGCGCACGATGGAGTCGTCCACCAGCACGACCCGTTTGCCCCACACCGCGCTCGTGGGCGAGAGCTTCATCTTGACCTTCAGCTCGCGCGCCTCCTGGGTGGGGGCGATGAAGGTGCGGCCCGCGTACGGGTTCTTGTACAGGCCGTAGTCGAACGGGATGCCGCTCTCCCGCGCGTACCCGATGGCCGCCCCGATGCCGGAGTCGGGCACGGGCACCACGATGTCGGCCTCCACCGGGCGCTCGCGGGCCAGCCGTTCGCCCATGCGGATGCGGCTCGCGTGGATGTCCACCCCGTCGAGTTCGCCGTCGCTGCGCGCGAAGTAGATCCACTCGAAGGCACAGGGCGTGGGCCTCTTCGGCTCGACCATCAGCGAGTGCAGGCCGCCCCGGTCCATCCACACCAGTTCGCCCGGCTGCACGTCCCGCACCAGCCGCGCGCCCACCGCGTACAGGGCGCAGGGCTCGGAGGCGAGCACATACGTCCCATCGTCCCGCTGCCCGATCACCAGGGGCCGGACCCCATGCGGGTCGCGGAAGCCGAGGAGCTGGGTGCGGCTCATCAGCACGCAGGCGTACCCGCCCTTGAGCTGCTTCATGGCGCTCGCGGTCGCCTCGACCAGATCCATGTGGCTCTCGCGGGCGATCAGGTTGAGCATGACCTCCGAGTCGTTCGTGGTCTGGAAGAGGGCGCCCTCCATCAGCATCGCGTTCCTGACCTCGCGGGCGTTCACGAAGTTGCCGTTGTGCGCCAGCCCCAGGATGCCCTTGTTTGTGCGGGTGGTGAGCGGCTGAGCGTTGAAGCGCAGGTTCGAGCCCGTCGTGGAGTAGCGCACGTGCCCGATGCTGACCCGGGCGTTGGCGAGCCGCAGACCATCGAGCCGCCGCTCGTCGAAGACCTGCGTCACCAGCCCCAGGTCCTTGTCCACATGGAACTTCTCGCCGTCCGAGACGCACATGCCCGCTGCCTCCTGCCCCCGATGTTGCAGGGCGAAGAGGCCGAGGTACGTCAGCCAGGCGAGGTCGCTGGGCTCGGGTGAGTACAGCCCGAAGACGCCGCACTCGTCCTGCGGTTTGTCGGTGGCGGGGTCAAAGAGCATGGTGGGGTCCTTTGGGGGGGTGGGCGGTGCGTCGTGTCCCCTCCCTCCCGGCCTCCCCCACGAGGGGGGAGGAGTGAAAAGATGCAGGTGGGTAGATTCGGTTATGCCTTATCGTCCGCCGCGTGAGAGCGTCAGTACGGGGGTAGCGCGCACGTTGCGCCGGAACCTGACTCCCGAGGAGCGGATGCTGTGGGCAAGGTTGAGGAGTGCAGGGTTGGGTGTTAGCTTCCGACGTCAGGAGCCCATCGGACGGTACGTGGTGGATTTCGTGTGCTACCCGGCGCGGCTCGTCATTGAGCTGGACGGTAGCCAGCACCTGAACAGCGAGGCTGACCGGGTGCGAGACGAGGCTCTGAACGCCGATGGCTTCCAAGTTCTGCGCTTTTGGAACAACGAGGTCAGGGCTAACCTTGAAGGCGTCCTCGAACGCATCCGGGCCACCTTCACCGAGCGCCTTTAACTCCTCCCCCCTCGTGGGGGAGGTCGGGAGGGGGGGGACGTAGCGTCCCACCAGCGCCCCCCGTTTCCAACTCAGGGCCCCACCAACCCGCTTCACCCCAAAATCCCCCTCAGCGGTGTCGTATAGGCGGTGGTCAGCGTCCCAAGATTCACGCTCAAGTGTACGTTCGCCCCCGGCAGCGTGATGGCGACGCTTTCCCCACCCGGGCTAGGCAGGCTCTCGCCGAGCACGGTCCAGGGCACCCCCAGATCGTCCAGCACCTGCTGCGCCTCGTCCTCGTGCCCGACTTGAACAGCCACCACCACGCGGCTATGAGCCTCCCCGAAAAGGAGGGCGTCGGGGCGGACCTCCTCGGGGGCGACGAGCGTCACCTTTAGACCCCGCCCACCCGCAATCGCCATCTCTGCCAATGCCACGGCCAATCCACCCTCCGAGCAGTCGTGCGCCGTATTCGTCAGGCCCGCGCGGATCAGGGCGAGCGTTCCGGCGATGACCCGCGCCTCCAAGTCGAGGTCGAGGGGCGGCACCTCCCCCGCCTCCAGCCCGTGAATTGTCTCCAGGTACTGACTCGCCCCGATGCTCTCCGCGTGACGGCCCAGCAGGTAGAGGCTGTGCGGCCCCTCCTTCAGCGCCAGGGTGGCCCGTTTCGTCACGTCCGGCAGCACGCCCACCATGCCAATCGTCGGCGTGGGGTGGATGGCGACGGTGCGGCCCTCCTCCACATACTGGTTGTAGAGGCTGACGTTGCCGCCCGTGACCGGCGTATTGAGCGCGCGGCAGGCGTCCGCGATCCCCTGCACCGCCCGCTGAAGTTGAAAGTACACGTCCGGCCTAAGCGGGTTCCCGAAGTTGAGGTTGTCCGTGATCGCCAGCGGCGTCGCCCCCACGCAGGCGAGGTTGCGCGCGGCCTCGGCGACGGCGGCGGCGGCCCCCAGGTAGGGGTCGAGGTACACGAAGCGCGGGTTGCAGTCGCTTGTCGCGGCCACCCCCAGCCCCGAATCCTTGATTCTCAGCACGGCGGCGTCGGCGGCACCGGGGGCGACGACCGTGTTCGTCATTACCTGATAGTCGTACCGCTCAAAAATGGGCCTTTTGGAGGCGATGGTGGGGTGCGAGAGCAGTTCCACCAGCACCGCGCCGAGGTCGCCGGGCACGGGCACGCCGCTCAGGTCATGCTCGCGCTTGGCCCTGATCTCCTCAGACTCCACGCCCTCGCGCGTGTACTTCGGCGCCTCGTTGAGCAGGGCGACGGGCAGGTCACAGACCACCTCGCCGCGCCAGGTCAGGCGGTAACGGTCGTGCGCCTCCACCTCCCCGATGGTCACCACGTCGAGTTCCCACTTCGCCAGGAGGTCCAGCAGTTCCCCTTCGCGCCCCGGCACCGGCACCAGTATCACCCGCTCCTGCGACTCGCTCAGGCACAGTTCCATCGGCACCATACCCGTCTCACGCGTGGGCACGAGGTCGAGGTTCATGGTGATCCCGAGCCCCGCCCGGTACGCCATCTCGCAGGTCGAGGAGACGAGCCCCGCCGCTCCCATGTCCTGCACGCCCGCGACGAGGCCCGCCTGAATCGCCTCCAGGGTCGCCTCCAGCAGCAGCTTCTCCATGAAGGGGTCGCCCACCTGCACAGCGGGTCGGTCGGCCTGTGAAGCGTCACTGAGGTCGGCGGAGGCGAACACCGCGCCGCCCAGCCCGTCGCGCCCCGTCTTGGAGCCGACGTACACAATTTGGTTTCCGACCGCGCCCATCGTCCCCTTCGCCAGGTCCTCGTGCCGCAGCAGGCCCAGGGCCATGACGTTGACGAGTGGGTTCTCCTGATACGAGGGGTGGAAGGTCACCTCGCCGCCCACGGTGGGAACGCCTATCGCGTTGCCGTAGTGGGAGATGCCCTCAACGACGCCGTTCACCAGAAAGCGGGTGCGGGGCGAGTCGGGATTGCCGAAGCGCAGGGAGTCGAGCACGGCGAAGGGCCGCGCCCCCATCGCAAAGATGTCGCGCAGGATGCCGCCCACCCCGGTCGCCGCCCCCTGCACGGGCTCCACGGCGGACGGGTGGTTGTGGCTCTCCATCTTGAAGGCCACCCCCCACCCCTCGCCGATGTCCGCCACGCCCGCATTCTCGCCGGGCCCCTGGAGGACCTGCGGCCCCGTCGTGGGAAAGGCGGAAAATAAGGGCCGCGAGTTCTTGTACCCGCAGTGTTCCGACCACATCGCGCCGACGATGGCCGCCTCCAGCGCGTTCGGCTCCCGCCCGAGGCCGGAAACGAGGAGGTCGTATTCCCCTTCGGTGAGGCCGAAGGTGGGGGCGCGGTCGCGCAGGGATTGGGTTTGTGTCACGCCAACTCCTTGAGAACGAGGGTCACTTGCCCCCGGTGATACGCGGTGTGCCGCAGATGGTAAGTCAGACCATCGAGCACTGGCCGGGGCCGTTTGAGGGTAGTCCAGAGGGCATCCGGTTCAAAACGGTCTTCGGGCGCTGTCCGCACGGATTTCAGCGCCTCGTCAAACACCTGCCGAACGCTCTTCAGAATGTGCTCGGGTGCGTCATGTTCCTCTACCAGGGTGGGGCCAGTGACGGCACGCGTCCAGTCGGCATCCTCGAAACCCAGATACCCGTAGGTCAGGGCTGGGTTGACCCCTTGCAACCCCGGCTGAATTACGCAACGGGTCCAGTCCATGATGTGTAGCGCGTGCCAGGCGGCGCTGTGTCCATGCTGCGGCTGCTTGCCCAACAGCTCGGCAGGGTATGCGTCCAGCAACTCCATAAGCGCCACGAATTCGGCCTTGAGCGTTCTGGCAAGGAGGGACTGCACCGCATTCATTGCCTGGCCTCCGGCATCAGCTTCCCGGCGGCGTCTTGCAGCCTCACGTCGAAGGTCAGGAACTTGATTTCCGTACTCTGGCGAAGCGCGAGGGCCGAGGCGAGGTGGAGGGCGTCCATCGCGCGGAGGCCCTGCTGAGCCTTTAACACGTCGGCGGCGATTTTGGAGACGGTGGCAGAGACTTCAACGATGTTCACCTGCTCCCAGTTGTCCTCGAAGGCTTGCCGGGTCGCCCAGTACACTTCCTCACTCATGCGCCCCTGCTGAAACTGACGCGCAAAGACGCCGCAGACCTCGGCGTAAGTGATGGCGCTGCTGGCGAGGTCACTGCTTTTCTCAAGGGCAGCTTCGACTTGTGCGGCTTCAACCATGTTTTCGTCGGTGAAGAGCTTGACAAAGGCATTAGAGTCCAGATACAGCGTGGTCATTGCACGTGTCCCCGCAACTCGTCGAGAATCTCCTGGGCCGAGGGGCCGGGGGCAACGTTCGCACGGTAGCCGTTGTACTTGAACACTTTGCGGTTGCTGGCGTCGTAGGCGGGCGGCGTGACCGTCTGGGCAGGAGTCTCCAGAGTCGCGTCCTCCAGCATCTCCGTGATCTCCACCTTCTGCCCCCTGACCCGCTCCAGCGCCTGCAAAATCTTGGCGACGGTATCCAGGTCGATGCGCTGGGCGGGCTTGCGGGCGAGGCTGTAGACCGTGTTGGGCGCGACACGACCCTTCACCTCCTGCACCAGTCGGTAAGCGGAAATGTCGTGTTCTTGCAGGTAACGTCCGAGGTTCAGGCGCAGCGTCATGCTTTCAGCTTACAAGACTACAAGGAGTTGATAGGGTCACGTCAAAACTTTCTTGCCCAATTGGACCTGGCCTCGGTGGTACGCGATGTGCCGCAGGTGCATCCCGATGCCCTGAAGGCGTGGGCGCGTGCCCCCCGGGGCGCTCGGCGAGAAGGAGGTGCCCTGCATGTCGGCGGCGCTCAGTCCTTGCAGGAAGCTCAGCACCCGCCCCGTCATCTCGTCCAGGTGAGCGAGGATCACGGCCTTTCCGGCGCTTTCCGTCTGAGCAGGTTCGCCGCTCAGCGCCCCCACCCACTCCCGGTCCTCCCAGCCCAGGTGCGCGTAGGAGGGCGAGCGGTCGTTCAGGACGGCGAGCCGCAGCCATTCGGCGACGTGGAGGGCGTGCCAGGCGGGAGAGTGCCCGACCGTCGCGGTGTTGAACCCCTCGGCGGGGATGCTCTCCAGGGCCGCGCGAAACGCTCCCAGTTCCGCCCCGTACTGCTCGATCAGGAAGTCCTTCAACTCGTTCATTTCACCACGGCCCCTTTCAGACTCTCGAACATCCCGCGCCCGTCCTCGCTGCCCAACAGGGCCTCGACCGCACGCTCGGGGTGGGGCATCATGCCCAGCACGTTGCCGCGCTCGTTCACGATCCCGGCGATGTCGTTCAGCGAGCCGTTGGGGTTGTCCACGTAGCGGAAGATCACCCGGCCCTCGTCCTCTAGCCGGGCGACCGTCCCTGGGTCGGCGTAGTAGTTGCCCTCGCCGTGCGCGATGGGGATTTCTATGACCTGGCCGGGTGCGTAAGCGTTCGTGTAGGCCGTGCCCGCGTTCTCCACCCGCAGGTGGACGGGCCGGCACAGGAAATGCACCTCGCGGTTGCGGCTCAGGGCGCCGGGGAGGAGGCCCGCCTCGGTGAGCACCTGGAAGCCATTGCACACGCCGAGGACGTAGCCGCCGCGCTCGGCGTGCTCCCTGACGGCGGCCATGATCGGGCTGCGCGCCGCGATGGCCCCGGAGCGGAGATGGTCGCCGTAGGAAAATCCGCCGGGCAGCAGCACGAGGTCGGTGCCCGTGGGGAGGCTGCCCTCGGTATGCCACACGAGGCGCGCGTCCGGGTCGAGGGTGAGACGCGCGGCGTGCAGGGCGTCCGCGTCGCAGTTGGAGCCGGGGAACTGGACGACGGCGACCCTCATCCCGGAAGTTGTCACAGCCGCCCCAGCTCGGTCACGGTGCGCTCGCCGCCGGCGGTCCCGGTGTTCACGGTGGAGGCGGGCTCGAACAGCAGCATCCAGACCTCCTCCGTGTCCGCAACCGGCTGGTGCTCCACGCCGCGCGGCACGATGATGAATTCACCCACCCCGACGACCGCCTCGTGGGTGCGGAAGCGCATCCGCAGCGTGCCGCGCGTGACCAGAAACAGCTCGTCCTCGTGCTCGTGGGCGTGCCAGATGAACTCGCCGCTGATCTTGGCGAGCTTGACCTGCTGGCCGTTCAATTCGCCGACGATCCTGGGCGACCAGTGATCGGTGAACAGGTCGAACTTCTCCTGCAAGCTCACGGTCTGCGGCCTGCTCATGCGCCCACCGGCTCGGCCTCGGTCAGCTCCCAGCGCGCGTCCTCCATGATGGGGTTACTCAACACGTTCCCCACGATCTCCGAAAGTTGCGCCTCGACCGCCGGACGCTCGCCTGAGAGCGTCAGTTCGATGTACTTGCCGACCCGCACGCCCGTCACGTTCGCGTGGTCGAGGTGCGTCAAGGCCCGCTCGACGGTGCGCCCCTGCGGATCGAGGATAGAGGGCTTGAGGGTGACGAAGACTTTGGCGTGGTAGCTGGGCATGGGAACACTCCGTATTGCAGATGGCTGAAGGCGGATGGCAGACGACGATGGGAACTTCTAGCCTTCTGCCTTCTGCTTTCCGCCTTCAGCCTCCGAGGTCACGCGCCGCAGCATCTCCGCGTACGCCTCCTCCACCCCGCCCAGGTCGCGGCGGAAGCGGTCCTTGTCGAGCTTCTCGCCCGTCGCCGCGTCCCAGAAGCGGCAGGTGTCGGGGCTGATCTCGTCGGCGAGGAC
This sequence comes from Deinococcus aetherius, assembly GCF_025997855.1. Taxonomy (NCBI): domain Bacteria; kingdom Thermotogati; phylum Deinococcota; class Deinococci; order Deinococcales; family Deinococcaceae; genus Deinococcus; species Deinococcus aetherius. The sequence continues at coordinate 3,039,730 of NZ_AP026560.1, read as the reverse complement.
AACTTGGCCGCCCGGCGTCTTGCCGAACTCCAGCTTGAAGTCGATCAGGCGGATGCCCCGAGCGGCGAAGTAGGGCGTCAGAAAATCCCGCACCCTCAGCGCGAGTTCGCGGATGCGCCCCAGGTCCTCCTCGCTCGCCCAGCCGAGGGCAACCGCCGTATCCCTGTTGATCAGGGGGTCGCCCAGCGCGTCGCTCTTGTAGCAGTACTCGACGACCGGGCGGGCGAGGGGTGTGCCCTCCTCCACGCCGAGCCGCTTGGAGAAACTCCCCGCCGCCACGTTCCGCACGATCACCTCGACGGGCACGATGGTCACGGCCCGGACGCGCTGCTCGGTGTCGGACAAGCGCTCGATGAAGTGGGTGGGGATGCCCGCCGCCTCCAACTGGGGGAAGAGGTGGGCGGTGATGGCGTTGTTGACGGCGCCCTTGCCGAGGATCTGGGCGCGCTTGACCCCGTTGAAGGCGGTCGCGTCGTCCTTGTACTCGACGACGTACTCGTGGGGGTTCTCGGTGGCGTAGACGCGCTTGGCCTTGCCCTCGTACAGTGGCTCGCGCTTCATCCGGGCTCCGGGAAGCGGTGCTGTGGGGGAGAAAGCAGGACGGGCGCCACCCCAACTCGTTCGGGGCGACGCTCGGGGGTCGCGGGGCTGGTCATGCGGGGTCTCCATCGCCGCCTCTCGGGCGGACTTACCGCGACCTCTGGGGCCAGCGGGGCGTCTCGCGGGACGCGGAAGGTGATGTCGCAACCGCTGCGGTTGCCGTACGTCACCCTAACATCACCCGGCGCGCGGCGGTGAGGGGCTGTTCAGGAGGGTAAGCGCGCCCGCACGAACCGCTCCCGCCCGGCCAGGTCAGGCAGCACCTCGGCCCGCCAGCCGTCCGCCCGAAGTTCCGAGGCGAAGGGGGCCGCGTTGCGCGGGTCGAGTTCGAGCAGCAGCACGCCGCCCGGGGCGAGGGCCGCTCTCGCCTGCGCCGCGAGGGGCCGCGCCACCTCCAACCCGTCCGCCCCCGCGTACAGGGCGAGGTCGGGGTCGTGCCGTACCTCGGGATCGGCCCCTGCCCGGTCGCCCTCGGGCAGGTAGGGCGGGTTGCTCACGATCAGGTTGAAGGGACCGGGCAGCCCCGCAAGCAGGCTTCCCTCCACGAGGGTCACGGCCAGCCCGTTCAGCGCCGCGTTCTCCCGGGCGAGGGTCAGCGCCCCGGGGCTGAGGTCGGTCGCCGTCACGGTGGCGTCCGGCCTGGCCGCCGCAACGCCCAGCGCCAGCCCCCCCGTGCCCGTCCCCACGTCGAGCACACGCGGGGCGGGGACGGGGCGCAACGCCTCCAGCGCGAGGTGCAGCAGCCATTCCGTCTCGGGGCGGGGGACGAGGGCCCGGGCGTCCGTCCTCAGCCTGACTCCGCCCCACTCCACCTCCCCCAGCAGGTGCTGGAGGGGAACGCGGGCCGCCCGCCGCTCGATCACCCCGGCCAGCCGCTCCCCCTCCGCCTCGGGCACCACCTCCCCGCCCCGCGTGAGAAGCGCCGATGCACCCAGCCCCAGGGTGTGCAGGACGAGCGCCCGCGCGTCGGCCTCGGGAGACGGCACACCCGCCTCACGCAGGAGACGGGTGGCGTGGAGAAGCCAGGCGCGGAGGGTAAGGGGAGGAGGTTGGGGCAAGGCAGCTCATCTCTTAACTCCTCTCCCCTGTGGGGGAGGTTGGATGGGGGGAACGATGCCGACGCCTGCTTCCACCCCTACCCGTGCCTCGGCTTGATCACCAGCCGCCGCGCCGCCCCCTCACCTATGGACTCGCTGGTCACGTCGGGGTGCTCCTTGAGGGCGATGTGAATGACCCGGCGCTCGGCGGGGGGCATGGGCTGGAGTTCGTGGGGCTCGCCGCTCTTGGCGACCTGCACGGCCAGCCGCTCGGCGAGCTTGGAAAGGGTGTCGGCCTGGCGCCGCCGAAAGCCGCCCACGTCCACCCGCACCCGCAGGTCGCCTCTCCCCGCCTGCTTGGCGAGGACCGTGTAGGCGATCACCTCGATGGCGCCCAGGGTCCGCCCGTCGCGCCCCGCCAACCGGGCGGCGTTCTCCCCGGTGATCTCGGCCTCCAGGGCGTCCTCGACCTCGCGCACGGTCACGGAGAGTTCGGGGTCAATACGGCTCGTCAGGCCTCTCAGGAAACGTTCCAGCACCGCGCGGGGGTCCTCGTGCGCGGCCTCCAGGGCGGGGGCGGCCTGGGGCGCGTCCGGCGCGGGCGGCGGCGGGGCGCTCTCATCCGCGTCGCTGATGCCCAGCCCCGCGAGGTAGTCGTCGAGGTTCGTGCGGTTGTCCATACTGAACAGTCTAACCCGCCCCTCTCACGCCCTTCCCACCGCTCAGCGTTAAGGGAAGGCAACCCTCGGGGCAGAGGCTTTTGCACGGGCCTCCGCCCTCCGCGTCCCCCCTTACTCCTGGGGCCGCTCCACCAGGTACGCCCGCTCGATCACGTCCGGCGTGCCGGGCATCCCCGGCTGGATGCGGGTGAGGCGGTCGAGCACGTCCAGCCCCTCCACCACCCGCCCGAAGACGGTGTGCCGCCCGTCGAGGTGCGGGGTGGCCGTGAAGGTGATGAAGAACTGCGAGCCGTTCGTGCCCGGCCCCCGGTTCGCCATGCTCAGGATGCCCTTGCCGCTGTGGCGGTGCTCACCGCCGAACTCGTCCTCGAACGAGTAGCCGGGGCCGCCCGATCCGGTGCCGGTGGGGTCGCCGCCCTGCGCCATGAAGCCGTCGATCACGCGGTGGAACTTGATCCCGTCGTAGTAGTGGTGGCGGATCAGGTACGCGAAGGAATTGACGGTCACGGGCGCCTCGTCCGCGAACAGTTCCACCACAATCCGGCCCTTGCTCGTCTCCAGCACGGCGCGGTAGTTCTTGCCGGGGTCGATGCCGTCGCCGAGTTCGGGGGCCTGCCGGAACTGGGTCTTGCGCTCGCCCGACAGTTCGGGCGTCTGCGAGAAGCCTTGGGGCTGGTAGGAGTCCTGGGAGGTCATGGGGGGCATTGTAACGGGTCGCCAGTCGCCAGCCTCCAGTCGTCAGGGAAGGCTCAAACCTCATTTCTGGCGACTGGTGACTGGCCCCTGGCGACTTACTCCACCACCCACTCTCCACCCCGCATCAGCGCCTCGCGTGTGCCGTCTCCCCGCACGCCGTCCACATCGGTGCCGGGGGTGCCGATCATCCAGTCCACGTGGATCAAGGAGTCGTTGCCGCCCGCCGCGATCAGGGCCTCGGAGTTCTCGCCGTCCTGCACGTTCGTGGGGTAGCAGCGGCCCAGGGCGATGTGCGAGGCCGCGTTCTCGTCGAAGAGGGTGTTCAGGAAGAGGGTCCCGGTTCGCGCCACCGGGGCCGAGGCGGGCACGAGGGCGATCTCGCCCAGCCGCGCGGCGCCCTCGTCCGTCTCCACGAGCTGGCGCAGGGTGTCTTCCCCCTTCTCGGCCATGACCTCCACCGTCCGGCCCCCCTCGAAGCGCATCCGGATGCCCTCGATCAGTTGGCCCCGGACGCTCAGGGGCTTGCTCGCCACCGCCACCCCGTCCACCCGCTCGCGGTGGGGCGCCGTGAACACCTCGTCGGTGGGGATGTTGGGCACCGCGCGGACGCCGTTTTTCGCGGTCTCCGCGCCGCCCTGCCAGATGTGGCCGTCGGCCAGGCCCACGGTGAGGTCGGTGCCGAGTTCGCTGCGGAGGTGGACCGCCGCGTAACGCCGCTCGTTCAGGAAGGCACACAGCCGTTCCAGGCGGTCCAGATGGGCGGCCCAGGCGGTCACCGGGTCGGGCTGGTCGGCGCGGCTCACGGCGAAGATGTCGTCCCACAGGCGGGCGACGGCCTCTTCCTCGGGAAGCCCCGGGTAGACCGCGCGGGCCCAGGCGGGGGTGCTCATCGCGGCGACGGTCCAGTTCACCTCCATGCCGCCCATCGCGCGGGTCACGTCGCGCATGGCCGCCGCCGTGGCCTTCGAGCGCCGGGCCACCCGCCCCTGGTCCACGCCCGCCAGGAGTGCCGGATCCTCCCCGGTGATGGAGATGAAGGCGTAGCCGTCGGCGACCTGGCGTTCACTCTGCTGCGCCGCCCACTCGGGCAGAAAGTCCACCGCCGCTTCGCTGGCGTCCTCGTAGAGCGCGAGGCTGAGGTGGGGGTCGCTGTACAGGACGCGCACGTCGAGCGCCCCCGCCCGGTACGCCGCGCGGGCGACCAGCCGGGCGAGGGGAGCGGCCTCCAGCGGGGCATTCACACGCACCCTGCCCCCCTCCGGCAGGTTCACCCCCGTTCGCACGAGCAGTTCGGCGTAGCGGGCGAGCTTGGCCTCGAAGTCAGGAGTCATGGGCGTCACTCTACGCGTCCCCCGGGGCAGGCGGCGGCACGGTCAGGATGTGATCGTCGGTCCTCTGCGGGGTGCGTCCCTCGCCCACCCGCCAGTAGATACTGTTCTCGCGGGCGAGCAGCCCCAGCCCGACGAGTTCGCGCCGCAGAGTGAAGAAGTCGGGGTGGTACTCGGCGAGCCGGTCGCTGACCTCGCGCTCGGTGTACGTGCGGCCCGGCTCGAAAAGGGAGGCGAGTTCTTGCAGGATCACGTCGCGCTTCTTACGCTGGGCGGGAATGCGCGTGAGGCGCCCACCTTGCATGAAGGCGCGCAGCACCCGCGCCCGGTAGGGGTCCTCGGCGGCGGGCGTGGTGCCCTCCCCCCGAATCAGCGCGGCGAGCGTCACGCCCAGCGCCGCGTGGTTCGCCACCACGAGCCGGTGGTGCCCGTCTGGCCGCACGGTGGTCAGCCCCGCCTCCGCGAGTTGCGCGAGGTGGTGGCTCACGGTGGCGGGCGCGAGGTTCATCAGCCGCGCGAGCGTCTCCCCGGACAGCGGCTCAGTCCACGCCAGCCGCAACAGCGCCAGCCGTGCGGGGTGCGAGAGCGCGCGAAAGACGGCGGCGCGGGCGGCCAGATCGGCGCTCATCCCGCCGCCTCCCGGGGCCAGGGCCGCTCGCCGTGCGCGTGGAGGTGCGCGGCGGCGTAGATTTCCAGGGTGGCGCGCAGGGTGTCCAGCCGGGCTTGCGCTCTGGCGGTCGCTGTCCGGTTCCCCTCCGCTCGTGCCAGCCGCACATCCCGCTCAGCATTCGTGGGAAGCTCCCTTAAGACATGGCGGTAGTGGGCGTTCATCCTGGCCTGCGGCGGTTCGACCTGAGGAGATGACATTTCTGCTCCTTTCGAATCGAGTTTAGTTCAATTCGAATATTGTCGAAATAGGGAGGATGACCTACCCGCGCCCGGACGCCTTAAGCTGGCCCCATGCGCCGACGCTGGCTCCTCCTCGCCGTTCTCGCCTGGGCGCTGTTCACGTTCGGGCCGCTGCTGGGGGTGCTGCTCTCGTCCTGGGTGGCGGGGGCGAACGGCTGTCGGCTCGACGAGGCGGGGACGTACCCCTGCGTGGTGGCCGGGGTGGACGTGGGGGGCCTGCTCTCCACCCTCTTCGTGCTGGGGTGGCTGATGCTGGTGACGATCCCGGTCGGGGTCCTGGTGGGGCTGGGCGGGCTGGTCGCCTGGGCCGTCCTGCTCGTCTCCCGCCGCGCCGGGCCGCGCGTCTGAGCTACCAGCCCTCGATCTGCCGCCCCGCCTCGAAGGCCGCCGCCCCCACCGCCACCGCGAGGTTGAGGCTGCGGCCTCCGCCGGGCTGCGGGAGCCTCAGGGCGGGCAGCCCCTCGCGTAGCCAGGCGGGCAGGCCGCGCGACTCCGGCCCGAAGCAGAGGAAGTCCCCGCGCCGGAACCCCGCCCGGGTGTAGAGGGCCGTGGCGTGCGTGGAGAAGGCCCACACCCGCGCCCCATCGGGCAGAGAGGCCTGAAAGGCCGACCAGTTCGCGTGCTCGTGCAGGGTCACCCCCTCCAGGTAGTCCATCACAGCCCGCCGGAACTCGCGGTCGTGGAGGTGGAAGCCGAAGGGCCGGATGAGGTGGAGGTCGGCGCCCAGGACGGCGCAGGTGCGCGCCACGTTCCCCACGTTGCCCGCCTTCTCGGGCTCGTAGAGCACCACGCGCAGCAGGGGAGAGGCCGCCTGGGTCACCCCCCCACCCACGCGAGCAGCACCGTCACGCGCACCTGAACGTGGTCGGGGGCCAGCCCCTCCGAGGTCTTGAAGCTCAAGCCCACCTCGGTCTCAGCCAGACCCAGCAGGGCGGCCACGCTCCCGGCGATCTCGGCCCGCAGCGGCCCCAGCTTCGGGCGGTCGAGCGTGACGACGAGGGCGACGTTCGCGGGCGCGTACCCCCCCTCCCGCACGAGGTCCAGGCAACGGGTGAGGATCACGCGCGAGTCCAGCCCGGCGTTCTCGGCGGCGGTGTCCGGGTAATGCTGCCCGATGTCCCCCAGGCTCAGCCCCGAGAGCAGCGCGTCGGCGACCGCGTGGAGCACGGCGTCCCCGTCGCTGTGGGCGACCGCGCCCCGCTCGGCGTGGGGGAGGGGCACGCCCCCCAGGATGAGCGGGCGCCCGGCAGCGAGGCGGTGGGCGTCCTCTCCGAAGCCGATGCGGTAGGGGAGGGGGGAGGGGGTCATGCGGGTAGCTTAGGCCAGGATGTCCAGTCCCTACCTGCTGCTTAACGTCACCGCTCCTCTTGCCGTGGAGCTTTTTGTCGTGGCCTTGCTGTTGGGTGTGACCTCCTGGCGCGATCCTCCGCTGTTTGCTGCCAGTGTTCCCTGCGGCGTTCTGGCCGTGCTTCTGCGCGGGATCCCCGTCCTGCTCGGTTTGACCATCCCCTAGGTTGGGGAATCGTGTCGGAGATCTCCCCCCGCCGCTCCCCTAGTGGCGTCTCGAAGCGCCGCCGCGAAGGCCCCAGCATCCTCCGGGTACACCCCCACCGTGAGATTCACACCCGAGGCCGTGTACGCCTCCTCGCCGCGCTCCACGTCGAAGGTCCCGAGGAGGTGGTAGAGGGCGCTCAGATGCTCGAAGGGCACGCTTGCGGTGAGGGTGACGCGGGGCCGCACCGTCTCGCGCGGCGCCGTCCGCAGGCACTCCGCCGCCGTGCCCCCGTAGGTGCGCACCAGCCCGCCCGTGCCCAGCTTCACCCCGCCGAAGTACCGCACGACGACGACCATGACGTGATCGACCCCTTGCCCCTCGATGGCTCGCAGGATGGGCGCCCCCGCCGTGCCCCCCGGCTCCCCGTCGTCCGAGAAGCGGTACTGGGAACCGATGCGGTAGGCCCAAGGGTGGTGGCTGGCGTCGGGGTAGCGGGCGCGCAGGGCGGCGAGTTGCGCCAGCGCGGCCTCGGGTGTGTCGGCCCGCTTGGCGAAGGCCAGGAACTCGCTGCCCAGGGCCACGGCGTCAAAGCGGTGCGGCGCCGCCAGCGTGGTGAAGGGCGGGGGCAGGTCGGGCACGGTCACAGCAGCCCGCGCCCCGTCAAGTGCCGCCGCGCGTGCCAGAGGGTGAGGCTGCTCGGCCCGTCCTGAATCTCGCCCGCCTCCAGCATCCGGTACGCCTCTCCCAGCGGCATCACGACCCGCTCGATGACCTCGGACTCCTCGTGCGCCGTCTCTCCCAGCGTCACGCCCAGCGCGAGCAGCGGATAGAACACCACCCCGCTGATGCTGGGCTGGGGGTAGAAGCCGGGTAGGCCCACCCACTCGGCGGCCCGGCCCCCCACCTCCTCGGCGAGTTCGCGAACCGCCGCCCCCAGCAACTCCTCGCCGCGCTCGACCCCGCCCGCCACGACCTCCCACACCGTCGCCCGCAGGGGATAACGGTACTGCCGGATCAGGACCGCCTCGCCCGCCGCCGTGACGGGAAGCACGAAGACGGCGCGCGGTCCCCGGGGACGGTACTGGTAGGTGACCTCCACCCCCGAGGCGGTCCGCGCCCGGTCCTCCAGCACCCGGCGAAAGCCGTCCACCAGCGTGCGCGACTCCAGGGTCTCCCACGGTTGGACCTCGTCCGGCACCAGCCCCGGCCAGTTGGGGTGTTCGTCCCGCGTGTCCGCCATACCCGCAGGCTACCGCAGGGTGCCCGGCCCTGCCCTGGACGTCCTCAGCTCCCCATCCGCTGCAACTCGACCACGTAGCGGGCGACCTCCTGCGGGGAAGCCACGCGGCGGGCGATCTCCACCCGTTCCTCCAGCACCTCGGGGTCGTAGGGGTCCACCCGCAGGAGCTGGTTGGCGAGGAGCAGCGCCCGGCGCAGGTCTCCCCGCTCGCGCGCCGCCCGCATCTGCCCGCGCAGGGCGAGCGTGACCGCCGTCTGCAACTCCTCCCGCAACCCGTCGGCCCACTCGCTGTCGGTGACGGACGGCATAAAGGGCCCCCGGTACAGCGCCAGGATGCGCGCGGCGTCGCCCTCGTCCAGCGCCCGGCGCAACTCCTCCACATCGAGGGTCAGGCTGAGCCCCGGCCCCAGCGAGTAACGCGGCTGGTTGTGCGGCCCGCTGTGGACCACGACCTCGCGCCCCAGCCCCTCGCGCAACTCGCGGATCACGCTGCGGATGTAGTTCGACCCCGTGACCGGCTCCTTGTCGGGGTAGAGGTCGAGCTGAATCTCCTGCCGGGTGCGCCCCGGGTTCTGGCTGAGGTACACGAGCAGCAGGGCGCTCCCGTGCAGCGTGAGGGGCACCGGTTGGCCGTCGCGCGTGATCTGCACGCGTCCCAGCGTCTGCACCTGCACGTGGGTCAGCCGCTCGTCGTCGAAAGACGTTCCCCCCGCCACCGCCGTCAGCCGCTCCAGCACCGCCTCCATGAAGGGTGCGACCTCCGGCTCCAGCAGGGCGCTGTGCGTCAGCTCGGCCAGTTCCTCGATGTCGGGCTTGTACCGCGCCTGATCACGGTCTTGCAGCAGCCGCTCCAGAGCCTCGCGCAGGCTCCCCACCGCCTCCTCTGCCCGGCCCGCCCGCCGCAGCGCGTCCGCCTGATGCAGCAGCGTGCGCGTCAGGAGGTGGGCGTCCTGCATAGCCCGCACGCTCGGCAACGCCGCCTCGAAGTCGTTCAGCGCCAGTTCGACCTGTCCCCGCCGCCTGAGTACCACGGCGCGCGTCACCAGCAGGGGAGGAGGCAGGTCCTGACCGGGGCCGACGCCCTTGTGCAGCGCCTCCATCGCCTTCGCGTGCTGCCCCTGCTCGCTGTAGAACTCGGCGAGGCGGGAGGCGGTCCAGATATGTGCTTCGTGGTCTCCGCTGCGCTCGACAAGTTCTAATAGTTGTAAAAGGGTCGTATGTAGCTTGCCCTGATTTGCTTGTAAGCGGTAAAGGTCTACCTCCACCGAGAGAATCATGATGAGCCATTGGTCCGATGCAAACTCTGGCCTGAGAAGAATAGATCGAGCCTCTCTCAAGTACTTTTCCGCCTCATCTAGCTTTTTAAACTCCAGATATAATGTAGCCGCACTGTGCAAAGCCGTTACTCTTGGATAAGGCACGGGGTCAACTTGTAGTACCTTTAAAGCTTCTTTATAAAGTTGGAGGGCTCGACGGTCGTTCCCAATTACAGAATACATCTGCCCCAGTGTTTGGGTAACACGTCCAGTTAATTCCTCATCGCCGAGAGCCATATAGCCATGCCACGCTCTCTCACAACGCATCAATCCAGGTTCGACCTGCCCCATCTGGAACTCTGTTGTACCCCACCACCTCTGATTACGTAGGGCCAGTTCGCCGGACAGCATTGGCTCAATTTGAGAAAATTGGTGAATGGCATCCTCAAATCTGCCGGTGGCCCGTAACAGGTTCCCTAACTCAATCATCGCCTCTAGATCACCCAAAATGCTGGCTCTGGTTAAGGGCGTCTCAGCTAGCTCTAGTTCACGTAATCTAAGATGGGACAAGCCAATTACACGCCATACTTCGGGCGTTACCTTATCAAGTAAGGGCGCGAGTGTGATGACAGATCGGTAATTGCCTGACTCGAATGCAGATTTAATTGCATCCAGCGAGTCCATCTGTCTCCTCATGCCCACCTCAGTACGCTTTACCCATGACCTTCCAAGCTACCACTGCGATCCTTACAGAGCTGTCACAAAACGAGTACAACGTCCTGGAGGCAGGAATTCGTGACTACGGCATCATGAGGGCCGGAATTCGCGACTACGGTATTATGAAGGCAGGAATTCGTGACTACGGCATCATGAGGGCAGGAATTCGTGACTACGGCATTATGAGGGCCGGAATCCGTGATTATGGCATCATGACCCCCCTCCTCACCCTCGGGAAGGCGGCCTAACATGCTGATTTGCAAGGTGACTCCCGCTCCCAAGCCGCAGCCGGTGAAGACGGAGCGACCCGCCGCAGAAAAGCCGCGTGACCTCACGCTCCCCGTGATGCGTGGAACGACAATCGACTTTGGGGTCATCTGAGATGAATATTAACGCAAAGTGGGGCCGTCCGTGAAGGCGGCCCCGCTTCCTTTTCACCTCCTGCCGTGAAGAAATTCACTTCCGAACCATAGACATCCATACAACCGACCTTATCTCCGTAAAGAAAAGCGTCGATGAACACAATTTATAAGACATAAAAAGGCCCGCGCGAAGCGGGACTTACTGTGGTGGGTCGTGTAGGAATCGAACCTACAACCCGCTGATTAAGAGTCAGCTGCTCTGCCAATTGAGCTAACGACCCGGTTAGCGAAGGGGAGTATACGGACGACTGGGGGACCTGTCAAGGGGCGTTCCGGCCGTCCGTGAGAAGGGGCCGAAGAGTTCCTGCCAGGTAGAGGCTCCCCGTGACGAGCAGGGTGCCGCCCGGGGGGGTGAGGTCAAGGGCGCGTGACAGGGCGGCGTGGGGCTCGGGGTAGGCCTCCCCGCCGTACCGCCCGGCGAGGACGTGGGGGGAAGTCGCCGGATCACTGGGCGCGGTGAAGACCCGGACGGGCGCGACGGCGAGGAGGGGCGCGAGCGTGGCGGCGGTGTCCTTGCGGGCGAGGTTGCCGAAAAGCAGCACGTCGGCGTGCGGAACGCTGGCGGCGAGGGCGCCTGTGGCGTGCGGGTTGTGGGCACCGTCGATCAGAACCGTCTTCCCGCCGACCTCGAACCGCTCCAGGCGGGCGGGGTGCGTGGCGTCCAGCGCGGCGTCCGTTCCCGACTCGTGGCCCAACTGCCGCAACGTCGCCAGGGCGAGGGCGGCGTTTGCCCGCTGGTGGACTCCCGCGAGCCGGGGCGGGCGGGGGAGGGCGAAGAGGGCCGGGTGCGTCTCCGGGGTGAAGAGGGGGGCGCCGACCTGTGCCGCGATCTCGCGCACGACCTCCAGCGCCTCCCCGGTCGCGGTGGTGAGCAGGGGCACGCCGGGCCGCGCGGCGAGAGCCTTGTCGCGGGCGATGTCACGCAGGGTGGGGCCGAGGGTCGCCACGTGGTCGAGGTCCACGTTTGTCAGGGCGACGGCGCACACCCGGGAGAGGGCCTGCGTGGCGTCGTTGATCCCCCCCACCCCGGCCTCCATCACAGCGATTCCCACTCCCTGCCGGGCGAACTCCAGGCAGGCGAGCGCCAGGGTGAGGTCGAAGAAAGCGGCGTCCGGCTCGTGCTCCCTCGCCCAGGTGATGAAGGAGGCGGTGCGCGCGGGGTCGAGGTCGCGGCCCCCCACGCGCACCCGTTCCTCGTAGCGGGTGAGGTGCGGGCTGGTGAAGCGGCCCACCCGGACCCTGGCAGCGAGGAGCCCGGCTTCCAGCATCGCGCAGGTGCTGCCCTTGCCGTTCGTGCCGACGACCCTGACGGCCGTGAAAGCACGGTCGGGAGCGCCCAGGCGGTCAAGCAGGGCCCGCGCCGCCCCCGGTCCCCGCGCCCGGCCTGCGCGGGTGCGCGAGAAGAGCCAGTCGTAGTCGGGCCCGCCCGTCATTGACCGAGGGTAGCGCGGGCACTACAGGCTTTTCTCTCCACTGGGTTCAGGATGTAAGCATCGCTCTGTTGCCCCTCTTCCCCGGTGGGACTTGCAAAGCTGCGAAGCAACGGGTGAGGGGGCGTGTGACCGGCCCAGCCGCTCCCCCCAGGGCCAGGGAACGCCTGGCACTCCGGGGCCTGCGGGCGCCGTCCATTCCGGTCTCCTGTGGCCCGGCCCCCTGTAGGATGCGGGCCGTGACACAGACGGGTGGGTCGCCCCGGGTGGGCGTGGTCATGGGCAGCCGAAGCGATTTCGAGACAATGGCGGGGGCGCTGGGCGTGCTGCGCGACCTGGGAATCGGGTACGAGACGCGCGTGCTCTCGGCCCACCGGACGCCCGCCCTCCTTGCCAGTTACGCGGCCCGCGCCGAGCGGCTGAACCTCGCGGCGGTCATCGCGGGGGCGGGGGGCGCCGCCCACCTGCCGGGGATGCTCGCCGCCTTCACCCGGGTGCCCGTCCTCGGCGTGCCCGTTCAGAGCCGCGCCCTGAGCGGCCAGGACAGCCTGCTGAGCATCGTGCAGATGCCCGCCGGGGTCCCGGTCGCCACCTTCGCCATCGGAACGGCCGGGGCGAAGAACGCGGCCCTCTTCGCCGCCGCCCTCCTCGCCACGACCGACGAGGGGGTCCGGGAGCGTCTGGTCGCCTTCCGCGAGCGGCAGACTCGGGCCGTCCTCGACGATCCCTTCTTCGAGGGCCACCCAGAGGCGGGGGCGGAATGACCTCCCACCTCCCCACCCTCGGCATCCTGGGCGGCGGCCAGCTCGCCCAGATGCTCGCCCTCGCCGCCCTGCCCCTGGGGGTGCGGACGGTGGTGCTGGAGCCCGACCCGCAGGCGCCCGCCCGCCTGTGCGCCGAGCATCTGCGCGCCCCCTCCACCGACCCCGCCGCCCTCGACCGCCTCGCTGCCTGCGACGCCGTGACCCTGGAGTTCGAGAACGTGCCCGTGGAGGCGCTCGCCCGGCTGGAGGGGCGGGTCCCCGTGCGGCCCGGTGGCGCCATCCTCGCCCGCAGCAGGCACCGGGCGCGCGAGAAGGAGGCCCTGAGCGCGGCGGGGGCAGGGGTGGCGCCCTTCGTGCCCGTCGAGACGGGGGCCGACCTGCCCGGCGCCCTGGAGAGGGTGGGGGGGCGGGGCCTCCTCAAGACCTCCGAACTCGGCTACGACGGCAAGGGGCAGGCGCGGGTGAACTCGGAGGCGGAGGTGTGCGCGGCGTGGGATGCCCTGGGGCGGGTGCCCTGCGTGCTGGAGGGCCTGGTCCCCTTCGAGCGCGAGGTGAGCCTGGGGGTGGCGCGCACCCCGGCGGGAGAGGTCGCCTTCGGGCCGCTGGTGGAGAACACGCACCGGCAGGGCATCCTGCGCACGAGCGTCTTCCCGGCGCGGGTGCCCCCGGGCACGGAGGCGCGCGCCCGCGACCTCGCCCGGCGGGTGGCCGAGGGCTGGGGGCTGGAGGGGCTGCTGACCCTCGAATTCTTCCAGGTGCCGGGCGGTGATCTCCTCGTGAACGAGGTCGCCCCGCGCGTTCACAACAGCGGGCACCTCACCCAGGACGGCGGGGGGGTCAGCCAGTTCGAGGCGCAGGTGCGCGCGGTGCTGGGCTGGCCGCTGACGGACTGGGCCCCCCTGCACCCCTGCGCGATGGTGAACGTCGTGGGCACCCCGGACGGGCGGGAGCCCGACTGGGCGGGGATCGACGCCCTGAGCGGCACCCGGCGTCACCTCTACCACAAAGCGTCCCGGGTAGGCCGCAAGCTCGGGCACGTCAACCTCGTCGCGCCCGATGTGGAGACGCTGCGTGCCCGCCTGGAGGAGTTGGAGCGGCTGGTCCCCTGAGTTCGCTACAGTCCCCCGCATGACCGTGCCCCACGTCCCCGCCGAGGTCCGCACGCCCCGCCTCCTCCTGCGCGCCCCCCGCCCCGGGGACGCCCCGGCCCTCCACGCCGCCGTCCAGACTTCGCTGCCCGAGTTGCGGCGCTGGATGGTGTGGGCGCAGGAGCCGCTGGACCTGCCCGGCACGGTCGAGAACCTGCGGGAGGCGGCGTCCCGCTTCGAGGCGCGCGAGAATCTGCGGTATCACGTCTGGAACACGGACGGCACGGAACTCGTGGGCAGCAGCGGCTACCACGCGCTCGACTGGCGGGTCCCCAGGGGCGAGATCGGGTACTGGATCGCCACCGCGCACGCCGGGCGGGGCTACGCGACCGAGGTGGCGCGGGCCCTCACGGACCTCGGCCTGCGCTCCCCGGAGGAGGGCGGCCTGGGCTTCCGCCGCATCGAGATTCGCTGCGACGCCCGCAACGAACGTAGCGCCCGCATCCCCCACACCCTGGGTTACCGGCTGGACGCCACCCTCGTGAACGACGCGGTGGCGGCGGATGACCCGGGGCAATTACGCGATACGTTGGTGTTCAGCGTGACGAGGTAGGGGGAGGACGGAACGTTCTTTTACTCCTCCCCCCTTGTGGGGGAGGTTGGGAGGGGGGGAACGCAGGGGCAGCCCGAGGAGGGACGGCAACAAATTTCCACTGGCTTTGGAAGGCTGCGTCTCCTCACCCCCTCAAGACGCCAGATGTGAATTACGGGTCGGGCAACCGAAGCATTCTTCTCCGGCACAAGACGAGCGGCGCTTGTCACCCCCTCCCGACTTCCCCCACAAGGGGGGAGGAGTAAAAAGACCACGGAGGAACTTTGGGGGCTCGCCCCTCAGGGCGTAATGCGCGTTCCCGCCTCTCCCCGCGCCGCCGCCGCGAGGACACCCGCCGTCATCCCGCTGGCGATCACGGCGTAGGGGGCCCCGGCCGCGAGGGCGTCCAGCGCCGCGCGCACCTTGGGGATCATGCCGCCCGCGATCCAGCCCTCCCGGGTGCCGTCCTCGACCTCGGCGCGGGTGAGGTGGGGCGCGCGGGTCGCCGGGTCGGGATAGGCGCGGTACACGCCGTCCACGTCCGTCAGGAAGACGATGCCCTCCCCCAGCGCCCCCGCGACCGCCCCGGCGGCGGTGTCGGCGTTCACGTTCAGGGCGTCGCCGTCCGGGCCGACCGCCACGCAGCCGACGACCGGGGTAATTCCGGCCCCGAGCAGGGTCCGCAGCAGATCGGCATTGACGCGTGTCACGCGCCCCACACGGCCCAGGGCGGGGTCGAATACCTCCGCCCGCAGGAGGTCGCTGTCCCGCCCCATCAGGCCGACCGCCCCGCCTACATCCTGGCTGAGCTGCTTGTTGAGCTGGCAAAGGGCCATCTCGACGACGTCCATCGCCCCCGGGGTGGTGACCCTCAAGCCGCCCCGGAACTCGCTCGCCACACCCCGCGCCGCAAGTTCGCGTTCGATCACCGGCCCGCCCCCGTGGACGACCACGACGGGGTGCGAGGCCCGCAGCGCCGCGATCTCGGCGGCGACGGCCCGGCGCAACTCCACACTCTTCATGGCGTTTCCGCCGTACTTGACGATCACAGGGGAGAGTCTAAGGGGGCAGCGTTCAGACCGCGCGCAGGCTGTCTCCCCCCGGCTGGGTGGGCAGGACGGAAAGGGGCTTGGCGTACCACGTCAGGGAGGGGCGGGCGTCGAGGGCGAAGGTGTAGCCCAGGCGTTCCCAGAAACGGGCGCCCCGGGGGTTCTCCCCCAGGACCGAGGCCAGGATGCGGGTGGTGCCGCGCGGAACCCGGCGTTCCAGGTCGCGCACGGCCCGCTCGCCCAGCCCCTGCGACTGGCGGTCCTCGCGGATCAGGAGCAGGTTGATGGTGAGGTCACCGGGATTGGGGTAGTCCTGCTTGCAGTCGAGGCTGCCGACGAGTTCCCCGGCGGCGTCGTGGAGGAGTTCGAGGTGACGGCGGGGGTCGAGGAGGGCGATCTCCACGTCCCGCTGGACCTCCGCGAAGGAGGGGACGCGGGTGCCGAGCAGGGCGAAGTAGCCGGGCGCGGCGGCGTACAGCGTGTGAAGCAGCGGCGCGTGGTGCAGCGCCAGCGGCGTGACTCTCAAGTCGGGTGCCTCCCGTCCGGCGGGCGGGTTGAAGGAGATGGGGAAGAGGCCGGACTGGGTTCAGGATACCCCCGTCTCCCCCGTCCAGCGCGTGAATTCGGCTACCGGGTCGCTTGGGTCCGTGTTCACGCACGGGGGGTGGGGGTGCGCTACCCTGCCCGGATGAGCCCCGGTTTCTACGCCGCCCGCCTCGCCCGCCCGGGAGCCGTCCTCGCGCCGATGGCGGGCTACAGCGACGCGCCGCTGCGGCAACTCGCCGCCGAGCAGGGCGCCCTGTGGACGGTCAGCGAGATGATTAGCGCCCGGGGCCTCGTCCTGGGTGGCGACTCGGAGAACCTCTCGCTGGGCCGCCCGTACCCCGGCGAGGAAGGGCGGGTGGTTCAACTTTTCGGCGCCGAGCCGGAGATTCTGGCGCGGGCCGTGGGCAAGGTCGAGGGCTGGTTCGCCCCCGCCGCCCTCGACCTCAACATGGGTTGCCCGGTGCCCAAGGTGCGCGGCAAGGGGGGTGCTTGCCTCCTCCAGACGCCCGAGGTCGCGTACGAACTCGTGCGGGCGATGCGTTCGGCGACCGCCCTCGACGTGAGCGCCAAGATTCGTCTGGGGTGGGACACCGACCGCAGCGTGGAGGTCGCCCGGGGGCTCGCGGCGGCGGGCGCGGCCCTGATCACCGTCCACGGCCGCACGAGCGCCCAGCGGTACACGGGCGAGGCCGACTGGGACGCCATCGCCCGGGTCGCGGCGAGCGTGGACGTGCCCGTGGTCGGCAGCGGCGACGTGGGAAGCGCGTCCCAGGCCCGTGAGCGGCTGCGCTCGGGGGTCGCGGCGGTCATGATCGGGCGCGGCGCGGTGGGCAACCCCTGGATTTTCCGCTCGCTCGCCACGGGGGACGACACACCTCCCTCGCTGGGGGAGCGCGTCCGCACCGCTCTGCGCCACGCCGAGTTGCAGGCGGCCTTCTATGGCAAAGGCCGCCGGGGGCTGACGAACATGCGCCCCCTGCGCAAGGTGCTCCCGCAGTACCTCCCCGACCTTCCCGAGCTGCGGGGCGCCCTGGTGGTGGTCGAGACGCTGGAGGACGTGACCCGGGTCCTGACCCCGCTGCTTATCGGTGAGGACCGGGCGCCCACAAGCCGTCCGGCGAGTCGAGACGTGGCTGTCGCCGGATAAGGCCTCTGCCAGGGTTTCGGGCGGGGAAACGGGCGGGGGCTCGGGGAAGATGTAAATGTCTTCACGCCGCGTGAGAAGGGGCAGAGTATGCTGAGGGTGGCCATGAACGTCCGCGAATACTACGCCTACCTGTCCGCCGCCCGCGAGCAGCTATGGAATTTTCTGCGGGCACTCCCGAGCAGCGATCTCGATCAGCACCTGATCGACGGGGACCGCTTCCACAACATCAAGGACCTGCTGCTGCACGTCACCGACGTCGAGGACCACTGGGTCCACGGCATCGCGCTGGGGGACAGCGTGGCCGGGCGTTACCCGCACGACTGGATTCAGCCCCGCGCCGAGCAGTACGACCTGGGCTGGATCATCGACTACGGGCGCGAGGTGGGGGACCTCACCCGCAGCTTCCTGGAGGGCGAGCCCGACCTCGACCGCGAGATCAAACTCGTGCAGGATGACCCGGCCAGCGACACCGTCACCCTCGACCAGCTCATGTGGAACGTCATGACCCACGAGGTCCGCCACACCGCCCAGATCGTCCTGCTCATCCGTCAGCTCGGGCACACGCCGCCCTGGCTCGACTACCTGCGCTTCGCCCGCCCCCACACCGCCGCCCCCGCCCCAGCCGGTGAGCCCGAGCCCGAACTCATCGCCGACGACGAATTCTAGACGCGCTCCTGGGGGAAGTCGCCAGGCCACAGGAGTCAGGAACAGACCGGCGCTTTTGCCCGGGGAGGGGGCGTTCTTCTCCTTGTGGCGGGAGGCGCCGGGTCAGTCTTCCCCGTCGCGGGGGGGCGGCAAGAAGTCGCGCGGGGGGCGGACGAGCAGGCGGTCCACGCGGGGGCCGTCCACGTCCACGACCTCGACCTCCCAGTCCTCCACCCGGATAGCCGAGCCGACCTGCGGGAACTCGCCGAGGACCTCCAGCACGTACCCGGCGAGGGTGCTGAACTCCTCGCGGGGGAGCGGGGGCAGGGGCAGCGTCTCGCGCAGGGTGTGCATCGGGACGCCGCCGTCCACCAGAAAGGTGCCGTCGCCCCGCCGGACGATCAGGCCCTCCTCCTCGGGGTCCTCCATCCCGGCGAGTTCGGCGAGGAGGTCGCTGATCGAGAGCACCCCGCTGAACTCGCCGTACTCGTCCACCACGACGGCGAGGCGCTGCTGCCCCTCGCGCTCCAGGCGGGCGAGGGCGTCCTCCGCCCAGGCGGTCTCGGGGAGAAATGCGGCGGGCCGCACGAAGCTGGCGAGCGGCTGCCCGGTGTGCAGCGAGCGCAGCACGTCCGCCACGGCGACCTGCCCCACCACCTCACCCTTGCCGTCCCGCACCGCGTAGCGGTCGTGCTCGTGGGCGAGGACCGTCTCCACCGCCTCCCCGGTGGGCGCGCTGAGGTCGAGGGTCACGGCGTCCCCCCGGGGAGTCATCAGGTCGCGCACCCGGCGGTCGTTGAAGCGCAGCACCGACTCGATGCGTTCCGTCTCGGTCGCCTCCAGGCTGCCGCTCTCGGCCGCCTGATTCACGATGGCCCGCACGTCCTCCTCGGTGACGAACTCGGCGGCCTCCCCCCTCATCCCGAAGAGGGCGAGGAGCCCACGCGAGGTGGTTTCCAGAATCCACACGACCGGGCGCGTGACCTTTGACAGCACCGTGAAAAAGGGCGCGACCCGGATTGCCAGCGCCTCGGGGTTGCGCAGGGCCACTCCCTTGGGCGCGAGTTCGCCGAGGACCAGGGACAGGAAGGTGACGAGCAGGACGACGGCGATGCCCGCCGCCGAGCCCGACGCCGCCCCGAAGAGGGGGCGCAGCAGCGGTTCGAGGTAGCGGGTGAGACTGCCTCCCGCGAAGACCGCGCTGACGGTCCCGATCAATGTGATGCCGATCTGCACGGTGGCGAGGAAGGCCCCGGGCCGCTCGGTCAGGCGCAGGGCCGCCGCCGCTCCCCGGTTGCCCCGGGCCGCCTCCGCCTCCAGCCGCGATCTCTTGGCGGAGACCACCCCCAGTTCCGAGCCCGAGAAGAAGCCGTTGACCAGGAGCAGCAGAACGAGGATGCCGAATTCCAGCAGGGGATTGCCCACAGGGGGCAGTGTAGGGGCGCCCGGGTGAGCTTTCCTTCACGCGTTCCTGACGGGAGGCGGGCGGGGAGGCTATACTGCGCGGGTTATGCGTACGGTCACGATAGGGACGCGCGGCAGCAACCTCGCGCTCGCGCAGACCCGCTGGGTGGTCGCCCGCCTGAAGGAGGAATGGCCCGACACGGACTTCCGCATTCAGACCATCAGCACGGGGGGCGACCGCAACCGGGGCAGCCTGGAACAGATGGCGCAAAAGGGCGACAAGGGCTTCTGGGTCAAGGAGATCGAGGACGCCCTCCTGACGGGCCGAGTCGACATCGCGGTCCACTCCCTCAAGGACCTGCCCACCGAACAGCCGGAGGGGCTGGAAGTCTCCTCGATCCCCAAACGGGTGGACGCCCGCGACGTCCTCATCGGCCGGGAGGGCATGAAGCGTCTGGCCGACCTGCCCCCCGGCGCCCGGGTGGGCACGAGCAGCGTGCGTAGACGGGCCTTCTTGTGCTCCTACCGCCCCGACCTGGAGGTCATCAACCTGCGGGGCAACATCGACACCCGCCTCGCGGCCCTGGGCACCTCCGACTACGACGCGATCATCCTCGCGGCGGCGGGCCTGATCCGCACCGAGCAGCGCCACCGCATCGACGAATTCATCGAGCCGGACGTCCTGCTCCCGGCGCCGGGTCAGGGAGCCCTCGCCCTGGAGACCCGCGCCGACGACGACCTGAACATCGAGGTCGCCTACGCGATTCACGACCACGGCACCGACGACCGGGTGACCGCCGAGCGCGAGTTCCTGGCGGGGCTGGGGGCGGGCTGTCTCGCCCCGGTGGGGGCCCACGCGAGCGTCAAGGGCGGTGTCCTCACCCTGGAGGGCTGGGTCGGCGCGGTGGACGGCAGCAAGGTGATCCGCGCGACGACCTCGGGCGATCCCTCCGAGTGCGCCGACCTGGGCGCCGAACTCGCCGCCGACATGCTGGGGCAGGGGGCGCGGGACCTCATCGACTCGGTGCGGGTGTGAGGTTGCCGTCCGTTCCCCTCCGGCGGCGGTGATTGGGCCCTCGACCCGGCGGCTCGCGGTCGTCCACACGGGCGGCACCATCGCCAGCCGCCCCAGCCCGGACGGCGTGGGGGTGACCCCGCAGGTCGCCCCGACCGTTTCGGGGCTGCCGGGCGCCCTAGTGCACGACCTCCGGCCCTTCAACCTCCCCAGCCCGCACGTCACGCCCGCACACATGCTGGCCCTCTCGCACCTGATCGCCGGGCTCGCCCCCGAGCACGACGGGGTGGTGGTCACGCACGGCACGGACACGCTGGAGGAGACGGCCTTCCTGCTGCACCTGACGCTCGGCGTCCAGACCCCCGTGGTCTTGACGGGAAGTATGCGCCACGCGGAGGAGGTCTCGTGGGACGGGCCCGGCAACCTCCTCGACGCCGCACACGTCGCCCTGCATCCGGCGAGCCGGGGGCGCGGGCCGCTCGTCGTCTTCGGCGGGGACATCTTCGACGCGCGCACGGTCACCAAGGTCCACACGACCGCCGTGGACGCCTTCGGAGGGTATCCGGGACCCATCGGCCGCATCGACCGCGCAGGCGCCACGCCCCACGTCCGCTTCTTCGCCCGGCCCGAGGCGCGGCCCACCTATCACCCGGCGGCGCTGACCGCACGCGTCGAAATCCTGTACGCCTACGCGGGCTGGACGGGGGAGGGGTACGCGGGGGCCGAGGAGCGCGCGGACGGGTCGGTCATCGCCGCGCTCGGCACGGGGAACCTGCCCGCCGAACTGCTGCCCCTCGTCGCGCGGACGGCCGGGGGCGGCAAGCCCGTGGTGATCGCCACCCGCACCCACGCCGGGCCGGTCATCCCCGTCTACGGTTACCCGGGCGGCGGGGCAACCCTGGTGGCGGCGGGGGCGATTCCCGCGAGCTTCCTGAACGCGCACAAGGCCCGCCTCCTGTTGATGGTGCTCCTGAGCCTGGGGAAGACTCGGGAGGAGATTCGGCAGGTGTTCGAGGAGGGGGCCTTCTGAGGCCGCAGCCCCGCTCGTCGGGCAACTGCCCTTGATCAACCGATGGTCAAAGTTCAGAGCACTTAGTGTTGGTCAAGCTCATCAAGGAGAAAAGCTATGAAATACCCAGCCATCGTCGGCGTCCTCCTTCTCGGTCTCGTCTCCTGCGGTGGGGGTGGGTCAACGCCCCCGGACGGCACCTCCGGTGGGGAGAACCCCGGCGGCGGCACCTCTGGAGGCTCGTCCTACCCCTACAACCCCGGTCCGTCGGCGGTGGAGTCGTCGGACTCACGCGTTCCCTACTACGGCGACTGGGTGTGGGCCGTGAGGCTGCTCGACGGTTCCTACCGCCTGGGCGCCCTGAGCGTGACCCAGCGCGGAATGCCCACCGCCCGCGCCAAGAACGGCGGGGTGGGTGAGGGGTTCGTGTGCGCGGACGCCAACTGCACGACCGTCTACGATGGGAGCTACGGCGTGATCAGCACCTTCCTTGTGGACGGCCAGCCCAAGCTCTCGGCGATTTTCGGCAACGCCACCAGAACCGCCAACCGTCTGGGAATTCTCGACAGTGACGACAAGGTCGCGGCCAATGCCCAGGGTCATGCGGTCATCGCGGGGTCCGGGACGTGGGTGCAGGAGCCCGGAACCGAGGGGCAGCCGGTGAAGGTGGCCTTTGTGCAGGTGGACGCTACGCCCGACATGAAGTTCGGCCAGGACCTTCCGGGAGCTTTTGCCGAGGCCCGGGCTGCGGCGGACGCGGTCGTGACCGCTCAGCAGGTGTCGTCCGTCCCGCTCCTCGCCCCGCAACGGATGCTGCCCAGCGCCAAGTGAAGCGGGGTGGGGGTCGCCCGGGGGCACCCCGGCGCGCGGAGGCACGGTCCCCCGGCCGGATGCTCTAACCTGATCCCATGAAGCTTCGCCCCCTCTTCGTGCTCGCCGCGCTGCTCGCCCCGGGCGCCCTGGCGCAAATGACGATCACCCGCCCCTCGGCGCCCGCTTCAAGCGTTCCGTCCTCGCTCCTCCCCGCCGTGCCTGCCGACCTGCCCGACGGGTGGCGGGTGATCAGCGGCCGGGTCCGCGCCCCCGCCGAGGTGCGTCTGCCCGCCGGGAGCACGGTGACGGTCAGCCTGGAGGACGTATCCCGCCAGGACGGGCCGAGCCTCTCCCGCGTGCAGGCGAGCTTTCCCGTCAGCCGCCTCTCGACCCCGTACCAGCTCCAGTTCAACCCGGGGCGGTTGCGTCCGGGCCGCGCCTACGCCGTGACCGCCCGCGTGACGGCCCCGGGCGGCCGTCTTCTCTACCGCACGACAACCCGTCAGCCGCTCCCCACGGCGCAGAACGCGGTGCAGGATGTGCTGGTGAGCGCGGTGCGGTGAGGAGAGCGATCAGCGGTCAGCCATACCTGCTGAGAGCTGACCGCTCCTAAAGATTCCACCCCCCCGCCACCTCCAGCTCCTGCCCGGTCACGTAGTCGCTGGCCCGCACGAAGTACAGGGCGGCGTCCACGAGTTCGGCCACGGTGCCCACGCGCCCGGCGGGGATCTCGCGCAGGGGCTGGCTCACCGAGGTCTCGATCACGCCGGGCGACACGACGTTCACGGAGACGCCCGTTCCGGCCAGCACCCGGCCGAGCGCGTGCGAGAGGTGCAGCACGCCGGTCTTGGCGATCAGGTACGGGACGATGCCGGGCCGGGCGACGAGGTGCCGCGCCCCCGCGTACCCCAGGTTCACGATCCGCCCGAAACCCGCCTCACGCATGGGCCCAGCGGCCTCCTGGCAGGTGGCGAAGGGGGCGGTGAGGTTGGTGGTGAGCATGTCCGCCCACTCGGCGTCGGTCGTCTCCAGCAGGGGGCGGTGGACGTAGTTGCCCACGTTGTTCACGAGGACGGCGAGGGGTGATTCCGGAAAGGCGGCGTGGGCCTGGCGGACGAGGGCGCGGGCCGCCGCCGGACTGGTCAGGTCGGCCTGAAGGATGGTCGCCCGCACGCCCTCCCGCTCGCACAGCCGGGCCGTCTCCCGCGCGTCCGCCTCGCTGCCCCGGTAGTGGACGGCCACCGCGTACCCCTCGGCGGCAAGGGCGACGGCGAGGGCCCGCCCGATCCCCCGCGCCGCCCCGGTGACGAGGGCCGTGCCCTTTTCCCCTCCGCCCGTCACGCCTCGCCCTGCCTCAGGGCCAGCTCGACGAGCGTGCGGGTGACGGTGTTCAGGGAGTAGCCCGCAGCCTCCCCCAGGGGCACCCACGCCCACTCCTCGATCTCCTCGTTGGGGGTGACCCCGGGATCGTCGGTTCGGGCGAAGAAGTCCACCAGGATCATGTGGGCGGGCTTGTGGAACTCGGGGCTCAGCACGGCCTCCTGGGTCTGGGCGTAGCGCACGTCGCGCAGCCGCAGGCCCGTCTCCTCCCAGAACTCACGCAGGGCTGCCGCCGTGAGCGTCTCGCCCCACTCCACCTTGCCGCCCGGCACCCCCCACAGGCCGCGCCACTTCGTCGTGCGGACGAGCAGGACGCGGCCTTCGGGGTCCCACACGAGCGCCCCCACGCAGACGATTGGCCTTTCCATAGGGGGCAGAGTACGCGGTGCCCGGGGGGCGGGACGCGGAGGATGCGACACAAACCGCGCCCCGCTACCCCCCCCGGTGCCGCAGCACCCGCCGCTCCAACGCCACGACCGCGCCGTACAGCGCCACCCCGAGGAGGATCAGCAGCGCGATGGCGGCGAACTGGCGGGGGGTGTTGTAGTACGCGCGGGCCTGGTTGACGGCGAAGCCCAGGCCGGGCTGGTTGCTCACGAACTCCCACACCACAGCGCCGATCAGGGCGAGGCTCAGGGCCAGCCGCAGGCCGCCGAGCATGACGGGCAGGGCGGAGGGGAGTTCGAGGCGGGTGAGCCGCTGCCAGGGGCCCGCCCGCAGGGTGGAGAAGAGTTCGTGGTCGGTGGGCCGGACCTCCCGCACCCCGACGATGGTGGCGACCATGACGGGGTAGAGGGCGCTCAGGGCGCTGACGAGCACGGCGGGGACGATCTCGAACCCGAACCACGTGATCAAGAGCGGCGCGAGCACCACGATGGGCGTGCTCTGCGAGGCGACGATGAAGGGGCTCAGGAAGCGTTCGAGCGAGCGGGACTTGCCCAGGGGGTAGCCGATCAGGGCCCCGACGAGGCTGCCGAGCAGCGCCCCGAGGAGGGCCACCCGCGCCGTGCCCCAGGTGAAGGCCAGGAACTCGCCGGGGGTCTTGGCGAACTCCGCCCACACCTGCCCGGGGCCGGGGAGGAGGAAGGGCTGATTCAGCACCCGGGCCCCCAGCGTCCACAGCCCCAGCCCCACGAGCAGGGCGGCGGCGGGGGCGAGCCAGCCCAGGCGAACGCGGCCCCGGGGCTCCACGCGCACCCGGGTGGAGTCCCCGGCGCCCAGAAGCGAGCGCAGGTGCGCCTCGACCGGACTGGCGACGGGCGCGTGCGTCTTCTGCCGGGTGTCCAGGACCTCCACGATGCGCCCCGCGCGCAGCACGGCCACCCGGTCGGCGAGGGTGGCGGCCTCCCGGATGGAATGGGTCACGAGAACGGTGGTGCGGCCCGTCTTGTCGTGGAGGTGGCGTAACTCGGCGTTGAAGCGCTCGCGTACCAGCGCGTCCAGGGCCGCGAAGGGCTCGTCGAGGAGGAGCACGTCGCCGCTCTGGGCGAGAGCGCGGGCGAGGGCCACCCGGGCGCGCATTCCCCCCGAGAGCTGGGCCGGGAAGTAGCCCGCGTAGTGATCCAGGCCGACGAGGTGCAGGGCTTCCTTCGGTTCCAGGCCGCCGCCCGCTCCCAGGTCCTGCGGCAACCGCACGTTCCGCAGGGCGGTGCGCCACGGCAGCAGCCGGTTGTCCTGAAACATCAGCGCGGGGGGCGAGGCGACCTCGACCCTGCCCGACTGGGGTCTGAGGAGCCCCGCCAGCACGCGCAGCAGGGTGCTTTTGCCCTCGCCGCTCGGGCCGATCACCGCCAGGAACTCGCCGTGCGGCACCGTCAGCGAGATGTGGTCGAGGATCGTCAGGCCGCCCAGCCGCACGGTCACCCCGTCGAGCCGGATGGCGGCGGGCGGGTCCTGCCGGGGGGCCTCCGCGCGGCCCCTCTCGTGGGTTCCGGTCACGGGGCGGGCCTCCCCCGCGTGTTCACCAGAACCACGCCCGCGACCGCGATCAGGCCGCCGATCAGGCTGATCAGGCCCGGCACCTCCCCCAGCCACAGCCACCCGATCCCGATGGCGAGGACCGGGCTGACGTACAGGAAGGACGTGGTCGTGCTCGCGCCGACCCGCGAGATCGCAAAGGTCCAGGTGAGGTACCCGACGACCGACGGGAAGAGGCCCAGGTAGATCACCGCGAGGTGGGCGGGGAGGGGGGCCGCCGTGAGTTGCGCCCTGAAGCCCGGCAGGAAGGCGAGCATGGGCACGGTGCCCAGCAGCAGGCTCCAGACCGTGAAGTGGAGGGGATTCATCCGCCTCAGGAGGGCGCGCTGGAACACGAAGTACAGGCTGGTGAAAAAGGCCGCCGCCAGGATCAGGAGCGCCCCGTGCGTGAACTCCACGCTCTCCCCGCGCCCGAGGACGATCAGGGCGACGCCCCCCAGGCTGATTCCCGTGCCCAGCCACCCCAGCCCGTTCAGCCGCTCCCCCGCGAAACGGGTGGCGAGCAGCGCCGTGATCACCGGCCCCGCCGCGACGATCAGGCTGGCCGTCCCGGCGGGCACGCTGAGTTCGCCGTAGTTCAGGAGGAGGTGGTAGAGGGTGATCCCCGCGAGGCTGAGCACGAAGATCTGCCCCAGGTCCCGCGCGGGCGGCACGGGAATACGCGCGATGACCGCGTACACGGCCAGGGCCACCCCGGCCACCAGGAAGCGGTAGAGCGTGAGGTGCCCCGGCGTGAAGGCCGAGAGCCCCGCGCGGATGCCCGCGAACGCCGACGCCCAGAACACCAGGGTGACGAGGATCGCTCCCAGCGAGAGGGTGTCGAGGCGGCCGACCTGCGGCGCGCGGGAGGAGACGGAGCGGCTCACACCCGCCAGCGTAGCGCGGACGCCGGGGAGCGTGAGCGGGGGTTCAAGGCGGGCACATCCGCCCCGCGTGCCAGCCAGGGAGCATGGCCTTCTCAGAAGTACAGCCCGACCACCCGCCCCAGGAGGTTTCCTATGGACGAACGCAACAAGGGCTCCGGCGCAACGAACGAGTCGTATATGGGCGCTGGCGACAATGCGCCCGACGCCAACACCAACCTCGACCCCTCCCTGCCCGGCGGCCCGGCGACCCAGGCTGACCGGAACGCCACCCAGGCCGTCGAGGACAGGTACGCGGGCTCGGGTCAGTCGGGCGCCCTTCCCGCCGACGGGCAGAGCGACCCCGCTCGGCAGATGGACAACAGCGGGATGCTCAGCCCCGGCGGGGAGGGACACGAGGCCGACATCATCGGGGCGAGCGGCGACGACCGGAACGAGAACCGCTGAGCGCCGCGCACCCACCCGGCGAGCCTGCTCCGAGTGGGGAAGCTCTTTAATGTGACTTGGGGAAGTATTCACCGGGTCCATGAGAACGCCGCCTAGACTGCCCGGAGCGGAGGGATCCTTCATGACGAATACGAACAGCGGTGAGCAGGGCAAGAGCATGGACCAGGGCCGCCTGATCAGCGGGGCGGCGGGCGGTGCCCTGATGCTGATGGGTCTGCGTCGGCGCGGCATTCTGGGCCTGGGGATGGCGGCGGTGGGCGGGTACCTCACGTACCGCGCGGCGACCGGCAACGACCCGGTGATGGCGGCGGCGGGCCTGAGCGGCAACACGGCGGCGGCCAAGCCGATCTTCGTGGAGCACAGCGTCGTGGTGGACCGCCCGGCGCAGCAGGTGTACGACTACTGGCGCAAGCTGGAGAACCTGCCCCGCATCATGAGCCACCTGGAGAGCGTCACCGTCCTCGACGAGCGCCGCAGCCGCTGGGTGGCCAAGGCGCCGCTGGGCACCCACGTCGAGTGGGAGGCCGAGATCGTGAACGACAAGCCCGGCGAGCGCATCGGCTGGCACTCGCTCCCCGGCGCCACGGTGGACAACGCGGGCAGCGTGCAGTTCGAGAACCTGCCGAACGGCGGCACCCGCGTTCACGTGGCGCTGTCCTACCGCCCGCCCGCCGGGGCGCTGGGCGCGGCCGTCGCCAAGCTCTTCGGCGAGGAGCCCAGTCAGCAGATCGCGGAGGATTTGCAGAAGTTCAAGACGACTTTCGAGGGCGCGAACCCGGCGAACTGAGGGTGAGGGAAGGGGCGGTGGCTTGCGGGCCGCCGCTTCCTTCTTGTGGTGCCCAGGGTGACTGGAGTAGGTGCAACGCCCTCCGCGTCAGGCTCCCGTTTCCCCGTTGCCCTCGCCGCCCCCCGGCGTCTCGGGCACATGCTCCGATCCCGCCTCCACCACCGTCAGCGAGCGCAGGGTCGCCCCCTGGTGCCAGCCGTACTGGGGGTCCCTGAGGTCCAGCGCCTCGGCGACGGCGCGGGCGGTGGCATTATCCGGCTCGCCGTCCAGGGAGAAGAGCAGGAAGCGGCGCCCCCCCGGCGCGATGCGGATGAAGAGGTCGGGGCCGAGTTCGAGCTGCTGGGTGCGGCTCAGTTTCGCTGCCCGACCCTGGGCGTACCGCAGGGCGTCGCGGATGCGAACGGTGACGGTGGGGTGGCTCATCGACCGGCCTCCGTGGGCGGGGCACGCAGGCCGCCGAAGAGCATGTCCGCGTACCCCTCCGCCACGTCGCGCGGCGAGAGGGGGCCGCCGGGGCGGTACCACGTGTACGCCCAGTTCACGGCCGAGAGGATCAGGTTGGCGGCCATCCTCACGTCGAGGTCGGCCCGGAAGATACCTTCGCCGATGCCCTGCCGCACGAGGTCGCGGTAGAAGGCGTCGATGGTGTCGCGCCAGTCGGTGACGTGGCGGTAGGCCCCCGGCGAGAGGTGTTTCCACTCGTGGAAGAAGACGGTCGCGCTCTCCATGTTGTCGGCGACCACCCGCAGGTGGCGGTACATCGCCTCGCGCAGCTTCACGTCGGCCGGAAGGGGCTCGCCCCGCAGGGTGAAGAGGGCCGCGTCGAACTGCCGCGCCGCCCGGTTCACGATCTCGACGAGCAGTTCCTCCTTCCCGCTGATGTGCGCGTACAGGCTGCCCCCCTGCATCCCCAGTTCCCCGGCGAGGTCGCGCATGCTCGTCGCGTGGTAGCCGCGCTCGGAAAACAGGCGGCCCGCCACGTCCTGAATCTGCTCTCGGCGGGTGCGGGTAGGAGTCGGGGAGTCGGCGGGAAGGTCGGTCACGGGAAAAGCCCCCTCGGGGAGCACATTCCGCAAGGGTAGCACGGGGGAAACGAACGCCCGTTTGGCCTGGGTAGACGCGCGGCGGGGAACGGGTGGAAGAATGAGCCCCATGACCTCCGAGTCCCTCCCCCGCACGGCCGAGTCCCCCAACGATCCGGTGGGCGTGCGCGACGCCGTGCGCGCCGTGCCCGCGTACCCCTTCACGCCGGTCGACGCGCCCATCAAGCTCGACCAGAACGAGAGTCCCTACGACTTCCCCGCAGAACTTAAGGCCCTCGCCGCCGAGCGGATGCTCGCCCGGCCCTGGAACCGCTACCCGGACCTGCACGCGGACACCCTGCGCGAGCGTATCGCCGCCTTCGAGGGCTGGAACCCGGAGGGCGTGGTCGTCACGCCGGGGAGCAACGTCCTCATCAAGCTCCTCACCGAACTCGCGGGCATCGGGCAGACGGTTGTCACGGTGAGTCCCACCTTCAGCGTGTACACCCTGGAGGCGCAGCTTCTCGGGGCGCGGCTCGTGCAGGTGCCGCTTGGGGCCGACTTCTCGCTGCCGGTGGAGGGACTCAAGGCCGCCCTGCGCGAGAACCCCCCCGGCGTCCTGTACGTCACCCAGCCCCACGCTCCGACAGGTTTCGCGGACCCCCAGGCGGCCGTGCGCGAGCTGGTGGAGGCGGCGCAGGGCTGGGTCGTCGTCCTCGACGAGGCGTACCACCAGTTCAGCGGCACGGACTACCGGGACCTGATCCGGGCGGGCGGGAACCGGATCGGGCTGCGGACCTTCAGCAAGGCGTGGGGGCTGGCGGGCGTGCGGCTGGGTTACGCGCTGAGCACGCCGACCCTCGCCGCGCACGTCCAGAAGCTCGTCTCGGCCTTCAACGTGGGCCTGCTCGCGCAGACGGCGCTGGAGGTGGCGCTCGAACATCCGGGCTACGTCGAGGACCGCGCCCGCGAGGTCGTGGCGGAGCGGGAGCGGGTGCTGGCCGCCCTCGGCGGTCATCCGGTCTGGCGGGCCCACCCGAGCCAGGCCAATTTCTTCCTGCTGCGGACGCCGGACGCCGACGCCGCCTACCGGCACCTCCTCTCGCACGGCATCGTCGTTCGGCGTCAGGACAAGTTGCCGGGGTTGCAAGGCTGCCTGCGGGTGAGCATCGGCACACCTGCCGAGAACGACGTGTTCCTGGCGGCGGCTCGGGACTTCCGGTAGGGGAGGCCGGTGGGCTGTCCCGGCCCACGTCACACATCGGCGCGGGAAACGGCCCTAGCCTTGCCCCGACGACCCGCCTATGGACCTCTTCACCGCTCCCCCCGACCTCCCGCCCCGCTCCCCGCTCGTGCGGAGCTGCACGGCCTGCGGGGCGTGTTGCGCGGCGCCCGACATCCACGCGCTCGGCAAGCCGCTGGGGGTAAAGTGCGTCCACCTGAGACCGGATTGCCTGTGCGGCGTTTACGCGGCGCGGCCCGCCGTCTGCCGCAACTACCGGCCCGACTGGGTGTGCGGGGAGGTCGCGCCCCTCCCCACCCTGGCGGCGCGGGTGACCCGGTTCCTCCAGATTTACGGGTTGGAGAAGGAAGCCCCGGTCAGGAATTTGAGCGGTTCCCCCCGGTAGGTGAGGGGCAGCCCGGCGAAGTCCTCCGCCTGCCCGTCCTCGCAGCTGGGGCAAAGACGAGCAGGGCCAGCCCGCTGAGGAGTCACCTCACAACGCCACCCACCCCAGCCCCGCGCAGGCTCCCACGACCGCCCAGGCCGGAAGCCGCCCCGCCGTCAGCCCCGCGTAGGCGAGCAGGGCCAGGGCAACCTCACGCGGGCCACGGACGCCGGACGTGAAGACCGGGTCGTACAGGGCGGCGAGGAGCAGGCCCACGACGCCCGCGTTCAGACCGGCGAGCGCCGAACGCGCGGCCGGGCGGGCGGCCAGCGAGGCCCAGAAGGGGAGGGCGCCCGCCATCAGGAGTGCGCCGGGGAGGAAGACGCCGACCGTGGCGATGCCCGCCCCCACCCAGGCCGGGAGCGCCGTCTGCGCCGCGCCCAGGTAGGTGGCAAAGGTGAAGAGCGGCCCCGGCACCGCGTTCGCCGCCCCGTACCCGGCGACGAAGGTTTCGTGCGGCAGGAAGCGGGGGACGAAGCCCGTCTCCAGCAGCGGCAACACCACATGCCCCCCGCCGAACACCAGGGCGCCCGCCCGAAAGGTCGCGTCCGCGAGCGCCCACCCGGCCCCCAGCGGCGCGAGGAAGGGGAGGAGCAGAAGCAGCCCCCCGCAGACAAGCAGCAAGGCCGCGCCCACCCGGCGGGGAACGGGGACGCGGGGCAGGCTGCCCCCTCCCCCCGTACCCGCCGGAAGAAAGCGCCACCCGACCACGGCACACGCCACGAGCGCCGCCACCTGCGCGAAAGCTCCCGGCACCAGCACGAGCGCCGCCGCCACCCCCAGCGCCAGCCCCGCCCGCAGCCGGTCCGTGACGAGGCTGCCCCACATCCCCACCACCGCCTGCGCGACGACGGCGACCGCCGCGACCTTGAGGCCCGCGAGCCACCCCGCGTCCCCCAGGTTCCCCGCCCCCGCCACCCCCCGCGCGAAGGCGAACATCAGCAGCGCGCTCGGCAGGGTGAAGCCCACCCAGGCGGCGAGCATCCCCACCCACCCGGCCCGCAGCAGGCCCACCGCCATCCCCGTCTGGCTGCTCGCGGGTCCCGGCAGGAACTGGGCGAGCGCCACCACGTCCGCGTACCCGGCCTCGCTGAGCCAGCCGCGACGGGCGACGATTTCCGAGCGGAAGTACCCCAGGTGCGCCACGGGTCCCCCGAAACTGGTCAGCCCCAGCCGCAGGAACACCGTGAAGACCTCTCCTGCGGAGCTTTTCAAGTCCAGGGCGCGCATCAGCCCTCAGCGTAGCGGGAGAAGGTCAGGGCGGGGTTCACGGGGCTTGTCCTGTCACCCCCCAAGCAAAGCGTGAGCCAAATACCTCCGCACGATCCTCATGCCAAAGGGAAGGGCCCCCACCTAAGCAGGAGCCTCATTATCTTCGCTGGCGGCTGGCCGCTCCCCCTCAGTCGTCCGCTGCCTGCCCGTCCTTCTTCGGCACGGCGGGGTTTTCCACGAAGACGGTCGGGTCGAGCCGGTCCATGCCGAAGCTCTTCTCGTACTCCTGAATCTTGACGTGCAACCGCCGAACGTCGCCCTCGACCTGGCCGTAGTCGAAGGTGTCGAAGATGGCGGTCGTCTTGTGGTTGGCTCCGTCGAAGTCGGGCACCTCGCGGGTCTTCTTGATGCCCTCCTCCAGCGCCTTGCGGCTCTCGATGCCGAGGTTGCGGAAGGCGATCTGCATCACGTCGCGGTTGAAGTCGCGCGGGCCGTAGATCCCGGCGCGGTAGACCGTCTCGTAGAACTCCTGCCAGTCGGGCACGAGCTGCGCGGCGGGCATCGAGAACTGCCCGATCACGTTCTTGATCGACTCCAGCGTGCGCTCGGGGTAGTAGTAGAGATACATCCGCAGGCCCTCAAGGAAGAAGTTGTAGTGCGCGGCCTCGTCCACTGCGATGGTCTGGGACACCTTGGCGAGCACGGCGTCGGTGACGCCCGCAAGGTGCGGTTTCTCGCTCTTGCCCTGGGCGATCTTCATCATGTTCAGGTAGTTGAGCTGGGTGGCCCGCTCTTGAAACACGGTATACGCGAGGTTGTGGATGGCGTCGGGAAAGGGCAGTTCCCAGACCTGCGAGCGCAGCCGCTCCTTGTACTCGGCGATCCATTCGGGGCTGCGCTGCTCGGAAAAGAGCACCGCGTTCTCCCAGGCGTCGGCGTGCTTCTCCTCCTCGCTGCCCCAGCGCAGTTGAAAGTGGCTGCGCCCGTGCGAGCGCCGCACGACATGCATAAGCTGGCTGGTGAAGTCCGGCGCGTACTGCTCGACCGCGAAGAAGCCCTGGATCACGGTGATGATCTCGGGAGGCAGCGTCTTGCTCATCGCCCGCCAGTCGAAGCTCTGGTCGGGGTTCCAGTTGCGCGTCTCCTGGCTGCGGGCAGTGTACCAGCGGTACAGCCCGAGGAAGCCGCGTTCGATCAATCGGTCTTTTTCCTGGTTGCTCAGCAGCCCGGCGGGGGTGCGCGGGCGCTCGTTGAGCATGTTGGGGGGCATGATGTCGGCCATCAGGGGACTCCTTGCCGTCCCGGGGAGGTGATGCAGGGTGGGGACGGTACGGGGACAGGCTACCCCCCCTCCCGCAGAGGGGCGGCGAATGGGGACGCGGTACAAACCTGGAGCGGACCTTCACCCTTCGTGGGGTGGGCAGGGCTAGAGGAGCCCGTCCCAGCTCCATTTCCCGCCGCTTGGGGGCCGCTACACTCTCGCCATGAGTCTTCTCGGTCAGTCCGCGCCCGATTTCACGCTGCCCTCCACGAGCGGCGAGCCGGTGACCCTGAGCAGTTACCGGGGGCACAAGCACGTGGTGCTGGTGTTCTACCCCCTCGACTTCAGCCCGGTGTGCTCCATGCAGCTTCCCGAGTATTCCGGGCGCCAGGACGACTTCGCCGAGGCGGGCGCCGTGGTCCTGGGGGTCAACCGCGACAGCGTGTACGCTCACAAGGCCTGGGCCGCCGAGTACGGCATCGAGGTCCCCCTCCTCGCCGACATGAACCTGAACGTGGCCCGCCAGTACGGGGTCGCCATCGACGAGCGCGGCATCACCGGGCGGGCCGTCTTCCTGATCGACCGGGCGGGCGTCGTGCGCTTCGAGCATGTGGAGGCGAAGACGAGCGAGTACACGGTCAGGCCGGAGGTCGTGCTGGGGAAGCTCGCGGCGCTGTAGAGGCCATGTGGTGAACTCCCAGCGCCACGCGACGCCGGACACCGTGGAGTGCGTGCGCTGCCGGGCCCGATTCCCACTTGAGCACTTCCGGCTGGGAATGAGGGTGCCCTGTCCCGCCTGCGGCCAGGAGGGGGTGCCTAGGCTGGTCCACTCCGGGTTCTTCTGGTGGGACGTGACCTTCGGTGATTTTCACGGCCTCCTGCTCGACGACGACACGCGAGAGGCCACGTCCCGCCGTGTTCTCGACTGGTTGGGCTGGACGCTGAACAGTCAGGAAGAGGAGGCCTTTTTCGTGGACGCGACCGGGCGGCGGCACTCCCTGGAAGCGGCGCACCTTCTCATCCAGCACACGCCGGAGTGGCAGTTCGACCTCTACCAGATGGCGATGAACTTCTGGCGCTGAGGAGTGGCCCCGGAGTGGTCCTGCGGTGAAGGGCGAGGAGCCCAGACCTTGTGAGGGCTCCGCCTTGTGGCAGAGGCGTGAACTGCCGCGCCTGTCTACGCTCAGTCCATGAATCCATCCCCCGACGCCTGGGGCCTGCCCGACGGAGCGCTCTACGACGCGTTCGTGGCCCTGCACGCCCAGCCCCTCGCCCCCTGGAGGTCGGCGCTGGAGGAGGTGCGTGCCCGCCACGCCCTGCCGCCGGGCGAGTTTCGCCGCTTTCCGCTCGGCAAGAATGCCGTCTTCGCCCTGAGTGACGTGGTGGTCAAACTCGTGCCGCCCCTGTGGTCCGGGGACGCGCGGCGCGAGGGAGCGGCGTTGCGGTTGGTGCAGGACTGCCTGCCGCTGCCGACACCGGAGGTCGTGGCCGCCGGAGAACTGGGGACGTGGCGCTACGTGGTCACGGCCCGGCTGCCCGGTCGCCCCCTGCGCGAGGTCTGGTGGGACCTGCCGGACACCGAGCGGGCGCGGCTCGCGGGGGAACAGGCGGCGCTCATGCGCGAAGTCCAAGCGATTCAACCCGGTCCCGCTGCCGCCGCCGCACTGCACTTCGACTGGCCGGGCCTGCTCCTCGTTCAGGGACTCGAACTGCCGCGCGAGCTGCGTGCCCCGCCCGCTCTGCGTGAGGGTGCGGC
Organism: Deinococcus aetherius; assembly: GCF_025997855.1. Classification (NCBI taxonomy): domain Bacteria; kingdom Thermotogati; phylum Deinococcota; class Deinococci; order Deinococcales; family Deinococcaceae; genus Deinococcus; species Deinococcus aetherius. The sequence continues at coordinate 3,005,476 of NZ_AP026560.1, read as the reverse complement.
GGCCTTTCTGGAACATGTCTTGCGCGCTGGACCCGGGTTCGCCCGCTCCCACGTCCTGCTCCACGGGGACCTGAACTTCCTGAACCTGTTGTGCGAGAACCGAAATGGCCGCGTGACCCTGACCGCCCTGATCGACTGGAGCGACGCCCGCCTGGGTCCCCCGGCCCACGACCTCATCTCGCCCGCCGTGAACCAGTTCCGCCGCGATCCCGCCGCCCGCCGCGCTTGGGGTTCTGCCCCGAACCTCACCCCGGACGACGTGAGGGAGGCGACCGCCCGCGCGCTGCTGTATTACCCGGATGAGTGGCCGGTTCTCCTCGCGGACCTGGGAGCGGAGGGGGTGCGCGACTGGGAGACGGTCGGGGCGGCGCTGTTCGGCGTGGGCTGACCACGCCCGGGATCACGCCAAGCGGGGCATCTCTGGCAGCGTCCAGGCGGCGAGGTCGTCCAGCAACGTTCCCACGTCGTCACCCGACAGCAGCAGGTCGCGGTGGCCGGGGCGCACCAGGCCCTCCCGGACGGCGTGGTCCACCCAGGCGAGGAGGGGGTCGTAGTACCCGGCGACATTCAGCACGCCGCAGGCCTTGGCCTGGGTGCCGATCTGCGTCCAGGTGAGCATCTCGAACAGCTCGTCGAGCGTCCCGTACCCTCCCGGTAGGGCGAGAAAGGCGTCCGAGAGCTCGGCCATCAGCGCCTTGCGTTCGAGCATGTCTCCCACCACGCGCAGGTCACTCAGGCCCGGGTGGGCGACCTCGCGCTCGACGAGGTGGCGCGGGATCACGCCGATGACCTGCCCGCCCGCCGCGAGCGCCGCGTCGGCAATGACCCCCATCAGTCCGATACGTCCCCCGCCGTACACCAGCGTCAGCCCCCGCCGGGCCAGCTCCCGCCCGAGGTGACGGGCGGCCTCCACATACACCTCTTTTGCCGCCCCGCTGCCGCCCAGGAACACCCCAACTTGCCTCACGCCCCGCCTTCCCGCCGCAGGGCTGCCAGAGCGTTCTGCGCCGTGAGCGTCAGGTTCCCGGGCAGAGCGCCGGGTGAGAAGAAGCGCACCTCCTCCGTCTTCTCCGGCTCGGGATTGGAGAGCTGTCCCCCGACGATGCACGCGAGGTAGGCGGGGGCGACCCAGTGCTGGCCCTCGGCGGGAACAAGGTGGTCGGTCACGCACAGCAGGCGCACGAGTTCGACGTGGAGGCCCGTTTCCTCGTGTGCCTCGCGCACCGCCGTCTCCTCCAGGGTCTCCATGAACTCCACCTTGCCGCCCGCGATGCTCCAGCAGCCCGCCTCCGGGGCCCGCCTGCGGAGGGTGAGCAGAACCTCACCGGCATCGTTGAGGATCAGCACGCCGACGCCCACACGGGGCGTGCTGGCTGAGGCAGGCGTCACGGTTTCGGGCGCAGGCATAGGGCGTTGTATCACGGCCCTCCTCGCAGGTTCCTCGTTTGACCCTCGGTTTGGGCGTGTTTGAGAAGCCTGCGACCTCACTGCGCCACTCGGCGGATGCTCGCCTCCCCCCGGTGCTCTAGCCTGGGGAGATGCAAGGCGTGCCCTCTCCTCCAGCCGCCCCGTCCCCGCCGCGCTCCGAGGCCGCGCGCGTGCTGCGCGAGTACCTGGGGCCGCTGCGCTGGCAGGTCATGGCGCTCGCCGCCCTGCTGCTGACGGGGACGGGCCTGAACCTCCTGCTGCCACAACTGTTGGCGCGCTTCGTGGACGGGGTGAAGCTGGGTGCGGGGGCGGATGTGGGCCTGCTCATGCGGCTGGCCGGGGCCTACATCGCGCTGGGGCTGGGGGTGCAACTCCTCACGGCGGGGGCGACCTACCTGGGCGCGCAGGTGGGATGGGCGGCCACCAATAGATTGCGCGCCGACCTGATGCGTCACATGCTCTCCCTCGACCTGCGCGAGCACCAGGAGCGCACGCCCGGCGAGATGATCGAGCGCATCGACGGCGACGTGACGGCCCTGAGCAACTTCTTTTCCCAGTTCGCGGTGCGGGTGTTCGGGGCGGCCCTCCTCCTCGTCGGCGCCCTCGTGATGTTCTTCCTGGAGGACTGGCGGGTGGGGCTGGGCGTCTCCCTCTTCGCCCTCGTCACGCTCCTCGCCCTCAACCGGACGCGGCGGGCGGGGATCGAGCCGACCCGGCTTGAGCGCGAGAGCAGCGCCCGGCTCTTCGGTTACGTGGAGGAGCGGCTGGCGGGCCTGGAGGACGTGCGTGCGCTGGGGGCGGGCGAACATCACCTGCGCGGCTTCCTGCGGGTGCAGCGCGAGTTCTTTCAACGCAGCATAGGGTCGTGGTTGCGGCGGAGCATCGTGTGGCAGATCAGCATGGCCCTCTTCGCTGCCGGGTACGTGGGCGTGCTCGGCGCGGCGGTCGGGCTGTACGCGGCGGGGGCGATCACGCTGGGCACCGCCTTCCTCTTCTACCAGTACATGAGCATGGTCGAAGAACCTATCGACCAGCTCACCCAGCAACTTCAGGACCTGCAAAAGGCGGGGGCGAGCCTGGTGAGGGTGGGCGAACTGCTGAAGCTCCGGTCCGCCCTGCAGGGGGGCCCGCGCGACCTGCCCCCCGGCCCCCTCGACCTGACCTTCGAGGACGTGACCTTCAGCTATGTCCCCGAGGACCCCACTGTCCGGCCCGTGTTGGGGGGCGTGAGCTTCCACCTTCCCGCCGGGCAGACCCTCGGCCTGCTGGGGCGCACCGGGAGCGGCAAGACGAGCCTGACGCGGCTGGTCTCGCGGCTGTTCGATCCCAGCGAGGGGCATGTGCGTCTGGGCGGCCTCGACACCCGCGAGGTGCGGCTGGAGAGCCTGCGGACCCGCGTCGCCGTCGTCACCCAGGACGTGCAGCTCTTCCAGGCCAGCGTGCGCGACAACCTGAGCTTCTTCGACCCGGAGGTGCCCGACGAGCAGGTCGAGGCTGCGCTGCGCGAGGTGGGGCTGGGCTCCTGGCTCGACCGCCTCTCCGATGGCGTCCGCACCCCCCTCCCCACCGGGAGCCTCAGCGCGGGGCAGGCGCAGCTTCTCGCCTTCGCCCGGGTCATGCTGCGCAACCCCGCCGTGATCATCCTCGACGAGCCCAGCAGCCGCCTCGACCCCGCCACCGAGACCCAGCTCACCCGGGCGATGACCCGCCTCCTCGCCGGACGCACCGCCATCGTGATCGCGCACCGCCTGGAGACTGTCGCCCGCGCCGACCGCATCCTCGTCCTGGGGGAGGGCCGGGTGCTGGAGGACGGCCCCCGCGCCGACCTCGCTCGCGACCCCGGGAGCCACTACGCGGGGCTGCTGCGGGTGGGTCTGGAGGGGGACGGGGCCGAGGTGGTGGGGGAAGGGGTGCTGGCGTGAGAAAGCGGTCCGTGGGCAGTGGGGAGTGGTGAGTGGAGGAAATCGCCCCCGCATTTGCTTTCGCCCCCCGTCTTTTCCCACTCACCGCTGACTACTCCCCACTCACCGTCTACTCTCCACTCACCGTCCCCCGGAGCCTCCCATGACCACCTCCCCATCCCCCCAAGGCCGCACCCTCGCCCTCTCCGCGCGCCTCTTCGTCTACCGGCCGTGGTTGTTCGCGGTCAATCTGCTGCTGTGGGGACTCGTCCACGCGGCGCCCGCGCTGCTTACCCTGGCGGTGAGTGCGGTGTTCGGGCGGCTGGACGAGGCCGAGCGGCTGCGGGGAAGCGGGCAACCCATCGACCCGGCCCTCACGGCGGCGTGGGTGGCGGTCGCCGGGTTCGCCCTCGTGCGGGTGGCCCGCTTCAGCGTCTTCTACGGGGGCTTCCGGCTGTGGGTCGAGCTGTCGTACACGCTCGACGCCCTCGTGCGGCGCAACCTGCTCGCCTACCTCCTGACCGCGCCGGGCTCGCGCCGCCTGCCCGACACGCCCGCCGAGGCGGTCAGCCGCTTCCGGGACGATGTGGACGACGTGGCGAACTACACCGAGATCTGGGTGGACGCCTGGGGCCTCCTGATCTACTCGGTGATCGCCGTGGTGCTGATGGCGCGGGTGGACCCGTTGATCACCGCGCTCGTGTGCGCGCCCCTGGCCCTGATCGTCGTGTTCATGCAGCGGCTCTCGCCCGTCATCCGCACCTACCGCCGCCGGATGCGCGAGGCGACCGCCCGCGTGACCGACTTCATCGGCGAGACCTTCGGGGCCGTGGGTGCCGTGAAGCTCGCCGCCCGCGAGGGGGGGATGGTCGCGCACCTCACCGCCCTGGGGGAGGTCCGGCGGCAGGCCGCCCTGCGCGACGTGCTGCTCACCGAATTGATCCAGGGTGTGAACACCAATATGGTGAACGTGATCGTCGGGCTGGTCCTCCTGCTGGGGGCGAGCCGGGTGCGGGGCGGCTCAATGGACGTGGCCGACTTCGTGCTGTTCATCGGCCTGCTGCCGCGTCTGGCCCGCAGCATGGGCTTTTTCGGCCACGCCATCGCCAGCCACCGCCGCACCGGCGTCAGTTACGACCGCATGGAGCGCCTGCTTCAGGACGCGCCCCGCCCCACCATCGTCGCCCACCACCCGGTCTACCTGCGCGAGGACCCGCCCGCCGTCGCTCCCGCTCCCCGGCCCCTTCCGTTACGTGACCTCCGGGTCGAGGGCCTGACCGCCCACCACCCGGGCGGAGCGGGTGTCACGGACGTGAGCTTCACCGTGCGCCGGGGCGAGTTCGTGGTCGTGACCGGGCGGATAGGCAGCGGGAAGACGACCCTGCTGCGCGCCCTCCTCGGCCTGATGCCGCACGCCTCGGGACGCATCCTCTGGAACGGGGAGGAGGTCACCGACCCCGCCACCTTCCTCGTGCCTCCCCACACCGCCTACACGGCGCAACTCCCGGGCCTCTTCTCCGAGACCCTGCGCGAGAACGTGCTGACGGGCGCGGACGAGGAACGGCTGGAGCGCGCGGTGCGGCTGGCCGTCCTCGAACCCGACCTCGCGGGGCTTCCGGCGGGGCTGGACACGCAGGTCGGGGCACGCGGGGTCAAGCTCTCGGGCGGGCAGGTACAGCGCACGGCGGTCGCCCGGATGCTCGCCCAGCACGCCGACCTCCTCGTGTTCGACGACGTGTCGAGTGCGCTGGACGCCCGCACGGAAGCCCTGCTGTGGGAGGGCCTCTTCCGCGAGGAGGGCACGACCTGCCTCGTCGTCTCCCACCGCCGCGCCGCCCTGACCCGCGCCGACCGCATCCTGATCCTGGAGGGCGGGCGCCTGACGGGCGAGGGGACCCTTCCCGAACTGCTGGAGCGCAGCGCGGAGATGCGGGCGCTGTGGGCGGAGGAGGGCTGAGGCGTGCAGACCAAGTATGGACGCTAAAAAGGCGTGCCTGTGGTAGCAAGCACGCCTTGAGTCGGACGGGAACGTAAGGGATTCGAACCCTTGAGCCGCAACCAGGACGACTGGGCGTCCCTCCTGCTCATCCAGTCCAGCCACCTCGACGGGCCCTCATCGGGGACGCCCACATTCAACCACTCTGTCAACGCCCCTCTGCTCCAAGTTTAAAGCCATTTCCACGCAAGTCCATTGGCCCACACGCCCCGAGCCCCTTATCCCCGCCCCCGCAGGTACTCCTGAAGCCAGAAGTAGCTGTCCTTCGGCGTCCGGGTCAGCGTCTCGAAATCGACGTGGACGAGGCCGAAGCGCTGGCTGTAGCCCTCCGCCCACTCGAAGTTGTCGAGCAGGCTCCACGCAAAGTAGCCGCGCACGTCCGCCCCCTGGTTCATCGCCTCCCACACGGCCTCCAGGTGCGCCTCGTGGTAGCGGATGCGGGCCTCGTCGCGCACCCGCCCCGTCTCGTCCACCCGGTCGGGGTAGGAACACCCGCTCTCCGTGACGTACAGCGGCGGGCAAGCGTCCCCGTACCGCTCTTTGAGGCCCGTCAGCGTCTGCGTCAACCCCTCGGGCACGACAGACCAGCCGAAGCCCGTCTTCTCACGGCCCGGCACGCTCCCCCCGTGGCCCCCGAACGGGGAGAAGCGGTCGGCGCGCACCCAATCGGGCTGGTAGTAGTTCACCCCCAGGAAGTCGAGGGGGGCGGCGATGATGCCTAGGTCGCCGGGCTGCACCACCTCCAGCGCCCCCGGCACGCGCTCGGAGAGCAGTTCGGTGACGGCGGCGGGATATTCGCCCTTCAGCAGGGGATCGGTGAAGAGCCAGTTGTGCCAGGCGTCCATCCGTGCCGCCGCCCGCTCGTCCGCCTCCCGGTCGCTCGCGGGCCAGGCGGGGGCGTAGTTGTTGGCGAGGCTGATCCTCCGGGCCCCCGCCTCCCGCAGCGCCCGCGCCGCCAGCCCGTGCCCGAGGAGTTGGTGGTGCGCCACCGGGAACCCGGCCAGCCCCAGTCGCTTCCCCGGCGCGTGGTTCCCGAAGATGTGCCCGAGCAGGAACACGATCACGGGCTCGTTCAGGGTCATGAAGCCGATCACCCGGTCGGCGAGGCGCTCCCCGACTATGAAGGCGTACTCCTCGAAGCGGTGCGCGGTGTCGCGGTTCATCCACCCGCCCGCGTCCTCCAGCGCCTGCGGCAGGTCCCAGTGGAAGAGGGTGGCCCAGGGCTGGATGCCTGCCCCCAGCAGCTCGTCCACCAGTCGGTCGTAGAAGGCCAGGCCCGCCTCGTTCGCCCGCCCGCGTCCCTCGGGCTGGATGCGCGGCCACGCGATGCTGAAGCGGTAGGCGTCCAGGCCCAGCGCACGCATCAGCGCCACGTCCTCGCGGGAGCGGTGGTAGTGGTCGCAGGCCACATCGCCCGTGTCCCCGCCCTTCACGTGTCCCCAGGTGTGCGAGAAGGTGTCCCAGATGCTCGCGCCACGCCCGCCCTCGCGCACCGCCCCCTCGATCTGGTAGGCGGCGGTCGCCGCACCCCACAGGAAATCCGCCGGGAGATTGGTCATGGGGGCATTGTGACGGGGGAGAATGGGGAGGTGACGCCGAACGTGTTGACCTTACGTTGGATTCCCAACAGTGCCGGTGAAGGTCGAGAGGTTGAAGTCCTCGTGGACGGGGTGAACCTCATCGAACGGGCACGAGCCTGGGAAGCCCTGCACACACCCGAGCCGAAGCTGGCGGGAAGTTATTCCGGTGTGAGGGAGTGGAACGCGCAGGACGACTTACGTGATTGGTTTGACCCGACACAGGACCGGGTGAGCCTGCTGGTCTGCGAGTGCGGCACAGGGGGCTGCTGGCCCCTCCAGGCTCGCGTGACCCGTGAAGGCGATCATGTCACCTGGAGCGACTTCGAGCAGCCGCACCGTCGAGGCAGGTGGTCCTACGACGGCTTCGGCCCATTCGTCTTCGAGGCCGGGCAATACGACGCTCAGGTGAAAGCCGTTCTGGAGAACGTGTAGGGCAGCGCCAGGAAGAGAACCTCTTCACGACAGCCCTTCACGTCCTGCTCGTTTCCGCCTCCCGCTGTCCGGTCACCCAGTACCTCACCCGCTCGGCCACGTTCTCCATGTGGTCGCCCACGCGCTCAAGGCTGCGGCCCACCCGCATCAGGGTCAGGGCCTTGGAGATGTTGCGGGGGTCTTCGAGCATGTAGGTGACGAGTTCGCGCTGAATCTGCTCGTACAGCCCGTCCACCTCGTCGTCCATCTCGATGGTGGCCTCGGCGCGGGTCACGTCGCGGTCGGCGATGGCGGTGCGCAGGTTCTGGCTCATCTCGCCCAGCCGTTCGAGCATCCGCGCGAGGTTGATGTACCGCTTCAGGGCGGGGGTCTGCGCGAGTTCCGCCCCGTCGGCGGCGACGTGGACCACGTAATCGCCCATGCGCTCGATGTCCGAAAGGCTCTTGAGAATCAGGGCGACGAGTCGCAGGTCGCGGGCGACGGGCTGGTGCAGGGCGATGATCCGCAGGCACTCGGCCTCGATTCGTTCCTCCTGCGCGTCCACCTCGCGGTCGATGGCCTTGACCTCCTCCAGGCGCTCGGCCCGCGCGTGGATCAGCACGTCCCCGGCGATAGGCAGCATCCGCTCGACGGTGCCGAGCATGTTGAGGGTGCCGTTGAGGACGGCCCGCAGGTCGGTTTCCAGGGCTTCACGCATGAGAACTCCTCCCAGGAACGTAGCACCCCGGGCGGGGCAGACAGGTCATGGAACTGTGATGGCTCCGGACGAGCCCTCACCTGAGCGTGGGATGGGGCGCAGCCTGCGATTTTCATGGAAGCCTTCCTCTCAATCAGGCATCTCCCTCTCAATAAGGGTGCTCATCTTTAACCGCACGTTTTTCTCGGCTTCAGAGAGCGTTATTTTCGACTCCACACCTTAACTTTCTCAGACAAGGCGAAGTTGCATTTCGCACAATGGCCCCGAAGTTAAGTCACACCCCACAAGGAGCGAAGAACATGCCACACCTTCATCGACTGTCCGACATCTCCAACAGCTACCGCGAGGACTTCCAGGACGCGGGAATGTACAACCCGGTCGGCGCGACCGCCTACGCGGGGAGCCGTCAGATCGGCACGGTCCGCGACGTGCTCGTCGACGACGACTACGGCAAGATCCGTTACCTGCTCGTGGACGACGACAACGGCAGCCTGAACGGGGCGCTGATCGTTCCCATCGGCTACGCGCGGATCGAGAACGACGGTGTCTACTTCGACAGCATGAATGAGGGCCAGCTCTCCTCGCTTCACCGGTACGACGAGAACGAGGAATACACCTTCGACCTTGAGGAGAGTGACGAGCGGGTGCTGCGTGGCGCGAACACGGCGATGGGAACGTCCACGACCTCCACGACGACCACCATGTCCGGCTCCACGATGGGCGACGCGGCGATGAGCACGGCGGCCACGGGCGCGATGAGCACGGGAACCGCGAGTGCCTCCTACGACCGCGAGGCCCGGGAGCGGATGTTCAGGACCCCCGAGCGTCTTCAGCTCCTCGAAGAGCGCCTGTCGGTCAACAAGGAGAAGTACCGCGCAGGCAGCGTGCAGATCGGCAAGCGGGTGGAGACCCACCAGGAGACCGTGAGCGTGCCGGTACAGCGCGAAGAGGTCATCATCGAGCGCCACCCCGTCAGCAACCCGCAGCCCGTGCAGGGCGACGTGCTCTCGTCGAGCGGCAGCGAGACGGTCCGGGTGGACCTGGAAGCCGAGCGCGCCGAGGTGAGCAAGCAGGCCTTCGTGGCCGAGGAGGTCGAGGTCGGCAAGCGCGTCGTGACCGAGCAGCAGACGGTCACCGACACCGTGGGCCGCGAGGTGCTGGAGGTCAACCAGACGGGCGACGTGAGGGTCACGGGCGACGAGGACGACCTGCGGAACAACCGCAGCTAAGCCAGGCCTCAGGCCGCCTGGACTCACACGGCATCTTCTTCTCCCAGCCACGCCGGAGGATTCAATGACCCACAACATGCGTAACCTCATGCTCGCCCTGGCCCTCGTCTCCGCTCCGGTGATGGCGACGGCCCAGACGGACGCCACCGACACCGCGACCACGGCCACCGATACAGCTACCGACGCCGCGACTACAGCCACCGATACGGCCACGGACGCCGCCACCGGAGCGGCTGACACAGCGACCGACGCCGCTACTGGAGCGGCCGACGCGGCCACGGACGCCGCCACCGGAGCGGCTGACGCAGCCACCGACGCGGCGACGGGCGCTGCTGACACCGCGACCGATGCGGCCACCGGCGTCCAGAACGACAACATTACCACCGAAACAGAGAGTGACGGCGCCGCCGGGAACGAAGTTCAGGGCACGGACACCACGGGGACCGATACCACGGGCACCGACACCACCGGCACGGACACGACCACGACGGACACGACGACCACGGGCGCCGGCACCACGGACGCCACGGCGACCGATGCCGCGACGACGGGGACGACCGACACCACCACGACCACGACCACCACGAACAACAACCGTGGCTTCCCCTGGGGCCTGCTCGGCCTGATCGGCCTCGCGGGGCTGGCGGGACGGGGTGGTCAGCAGCGCACCACCGAGGTCCGGCTGGGTGGACCGACGGAAGGACCGCGCCGCTAAGGCGAGACAGAAAGACAAAGGGAGGAGGGGGAGCCGTGAACGCTCCCCCTTCCTCCTTTGCGCCCGGTTACCCCAGTCCCGCCACCCCCGGCAGCGTGAAGCAGAAGGCGTTGTGCCCGCCCCGGCGTTCGACCCACGCCTGCCCGCCCCAACCGTGGACGATGCTGCGGACGATGTACAGGCCCATGCCGCTCCCCTGCCCGGTGGCGTGCCTGCCCCGCGTGTGCGCGCGGAAGAGGGCCTCGGTGTCCTCCAGGGGGGGGCCGTGGTCGAGCACGGCGACCTCTACCCAGGAGTCGCGCCGCGCCGTCTGCACCTCGATGGGGTTCTCCGGCGGGCCGTACCTCAGGGCATTTTCGATCAGGTTGAGAAGCACCTGAAGCAGCTTGTCGGGGTCGGCGCGCACGAGATGGCTCTCGCCGAAGGTGAGCCGCGCTCCCCGCGCGCTCAACTCGGGAGCGAGCAGGCGTTCGGCGCGGGCGAAGGCGTCGGCGAGCGGCAGGGTGCGGGCGCGGGTGGGGCGGAAGCCGACCGCCAGGTCTTCGACGAGGCGGGCGAGGCGCTCGACTTCCTGGAGGCCCTGCCGCACGAAATTCCGCGCGAGTTCGGGGGGCATGTCGTACTCCAGGGCCTCCAGCACCCCCTTCAGCCCAGCGACCGGGGTTCGGAACTCGTGGGAGAGCACGGCGGTCGCCTCGCGCAGCTCGGCCTCCCGGCGGCGCAGCTCGGTCACGTCCTCGACGATCAAGGCGCCCTCCCCGTCCTCCCCCGGGCGCACGGCGGTGCAGCGCAGGGTGCGTCCGCTCGCCTCCAGTTCGAGTTCGCCGCCGCGCTCGGCCAGCGCCTCCAGGGTGTGACGGCGCACGACCTCCAGCAGCGGGCGGCCCGCCGCGCGTTCCGGCGCGACACCCCACAACCGGGCGGCAGCGGCGTTCACCCAGGTCACCGTCGCGGTGCGCGGGGCCGTGTCAGTGGGACGAAAGAGCAGCACGGCCTGGGGCAGGGCGTCCATCCAGGCTCCCAGCCGGGGAGCGGGCCCGGCGGTCATGATCCTTCCGCCCAGGGCCGCATCCGGTAGCCCTTGCCCCGCACGGTCTCCACGAAGCGGGGCCGCGCGGGGTCGTCTGCCAGGTGCGCACGCAATTGGGTGACGTGCTGGTCTACCGTGCGCTCACCCCCCAGGAAGTCGGCCCCCCACACCCGGTCGAGCAGTTCGGTGCGCGAGTACACCCGGCCCGTGTTCTGGGTGAGGAAGGCGAGCAGGTCGAACTCGCGGCGGGTGAGGTGGAGCCGCGTGTCCCCCAGCCGCGCGGCGGCGGCCCCCAGGTCCAGGCTGAGCGGCCCGTTGCTCAGAAGCTGGGGCGTCTCGGGCAGGGCGCGTCTCAGGAGGGCCCGCACCCTCGCCACGAGTTCGGCGGCGCTGAAGGGCTTGGTGAGGTAGTCGTCCGCCCCCGACTCCAGCCCCTCCACCCGCTCCGCCTCCGCCGCCCGGGCGGTGAGCATCAGCACGGGGAGGCGCCGCCGCCCGGGATCGGCACGCAGGCGCCGCAAGAGTCCCAGACCGCTCTCGCCCGGCAGCATCCAGTCGAGGACGAGCGCGTCCGCCGCTGCCAGGGCCTCCTCCGCCGCGCGCACCGTGTCAAAGGCGCTCACCCGCAGCCCGGCGCGTTCCAGGTGAAAGCGCACCACCTCCCGCACGGTGCCCTCATCCTCGATCACGACCACATGGCTCATTGCCCTCATTGTGGGGCGCAAGGTCAGGCGGATGTCAGGAGAGCGGTCAGCGATCAGCTCTCAGCTGTCAGCAAAAGCCTTTTGTGGCTGACCGCTGACGGCTGAAAGCTGACTGCTCTCCCTTCACACCGTCCGGTCCGCCGTCTGTTCGGGGAAACTCATCACGTGGGCGTCGCTCCACAGGCCTTCGAGGTCGTAGTACTCGCGCGCCTCGCGGGTCATGATGTGGACGACGATGCTGCCGCCGAAGGCGAGGAGCAGCCAGCGTTCGCTGGGGCCCTCCACGCTGGGGCGGGGCAGGCCCGCCTCCTGGGCCTTCTCGCGGATGTTCTCCTGCACGGCGTTGAGCTGAAGGCCCGCCGTGGCGGTGCAGATCACGAAGTATTCGAGGGTGGAGGAGACCTCGGTCAGGTCGAGCACGACCACGTCCTCGGCGCGGCGTTCGCGGGCGGCGTCCACGATGACGCGGAGCTGGTGCTGGGTGGGGTCGCTGGTCTGTGATGTCGAGGTCATGGGTTCTCCGTCTGGGGGACGTGGCTCAGAAGGGGCCTCTGCCCGCCCCGGCCGAGGTCGGCGAGGGCGGCGAGGCTGACGCGGGCGTCCGCCCCCAGCAGGATACCGACCTCGTTCGCCGAAACCGGGAAGCGTTCACCCTGGAGGCGGGGAAGCCCCAGCGCGCCCGCGAGTTCGTTCGCGGCCTCCACGCTCTGCCCCGTGAAGATCTGGCTCGCCTCGCGGCTGGCGGGCGCGGCCTCCACCGTCACGCGAGTGTACCCCAGCGCCCGCAGCGCCCGCTCCAGGCCCACGCCGAGGTTCGCGCCGCTCGCGTCTACCACGCGCACCATGACGTCCGGCGCGGCCGGGGGCGCGGAGGCTCCAGCCTGCCGACCCCACACCCGCGCGAGCGCCTCCCGGTCCGGCGCGAGGTTGAAGGTGCCCGGAATCGCCCGGGTAGGCAGGGTGGCGAAGGCGAGCTTGAGGTTCGGCAGGTGGGGCAGCAGGGTGGTCAGGAGCCCCGGATCGACGTTCGTCTCCACCCCGTTTCCGATGCCGCCCAGGATGGTGGGCAGCGCCGCCAGCCCCTGCGGGGATTTGAGCCGCGCGGCGAGCTGGGTCAGCGCCTGCTTCTGGTGGTCGATGCGCCCGTAGTCGTCCCCGAAGCCCTTGCGCACCCGCAGGAACAGCACGGCCTGTTCCCCGTTCAGGTGGTGCGGCCCTGCCGGGAGCCTCAGGTCCACCCCCGCTGCCCGGTCGACCCACTCGATCCCGCCCCCCGGCACGGTCACGTCGAGCCCGCCGAGCGCGTCGATCACCCGCGCCACGTAGTCGGTGCGCACGACCACGTAGGCGTCCACCCGCTCGCCCGTGATTGTCTCCACCGCCCGGGTGAGGGCCACCGGACCCCCCGACCAGTAGCGGCTGTTGACCTTCTGCGCGGCGACCGATTCCTGCGGGTCGAACTCCCCGACGTTCGTGTCGCGCGGGATGTTGAGCACGCTGACCTGAGTACCGTCCACCTTCACGAGCATCAGCGTGTCGGTGTTGGGAGGCTGGACGAGTCCGGTGCGCTGGTCCTGATTCTTGCAGGGCGTGCGGTAGTAGCAGTACACGATGTCCCGCCCGGCGAGGAGGAGCGTGAAGTGCGGCACGCTCCCGTCCACCCGGGCGGCCCGCAGCGGGGCCGGGCCCGGCGTGCCCAGCACGGCGAAGCCTCCCAGCGAGAGGGCGGCGAGGCTCAGCCCCCCGATCTGCAGGGCACGCAGCCGGGAGAGGCGGCGGGTGGGCGGGGAGGCCGTCATGCGTGGGAGGGGGTGCCCCGGCGCCGACGCGTGGGCCGGACAACCTGCCCGCCCGGCTCACCCGGCACGGGGCACGCGGGCGGCTCCTGCCCCCCGGCCAGCGCCTCCCGCACGCACGGCAACGCGTGGTAGGCGCGCAGGGTGCGGGGGTGTACCGTGATCCCGCGCCCCTGGAGGTACGTGACCTTGGAGACGATGGCGTTATTCAGCGCCGCAGCCAGGTCGTGCAGGGCGAGCTCGCGGATATGGTCGTTCACCCCGCGCCCGGGCTCGGACACGTCGGCGATGTACACGCAGTCGGCGACCGGGTTGCCGCCGCGCGGGCCGGTCGTGTGGTCCTCGACCGCCTCCAGCACCACGGGGTCGCGGTAGCCCCAGCGTTCGAGCAGGGTGCGGGCCGCCCGCCCGTGCAGCGCGAGCGGGTGCGCCGCGTCGATGGTGCACTCGGGGGGTGCCAGGCGCAGCAGTTCGGCGTCCGGGAGGTCGCGGGCGATGTCGTGCAGCAGACCCGCCGCGTACGCCCGCGCCTCGTCGAGCCCGTTGGCGCACGCAATCCGGCAGGCGAGTTCGGCCACCCGCAGCACATGTTCGTACCGGCGGGGCCGCACCATCAGCCGCACCCGCTCGTCCCACCCGGCCAGTTCGGCCAGCGGGTGCTGAAGGTCGAGGAGTTGAGCAATCATATGGCTACTGGAGTGCCGCGCCACACCATGTGTGAAGTATACCGCCCCTGAGGCCCGGTATCTTGACGTGAGAAACGGTAGCGCTTCCATTTCGGGTGGGTTCCTCACTCTCCGGGGTGGGGACCGGGGAAGTGGTGCGCGTCGGGAGGGCGCTAGCATTCCCTCCCTTGTGCGGCGCTGGACCAGTCCCAACCTCTCCCACAAGCGCCTGATGCAAATCACGGATTGGATTGGGGTTGTTTTTCTTGTCCAGCACGGGGACGGTCTGCGCTCGTCACCCCCTCCCCGGCCCTCCACAAGCGGCTCTCGGAGTCCCCCGCGAGGGGGGAGAAAAAGCGCCCGCCTGTAACGAGGGTTTCCTGCTGCACATCAAGTGTCAAAGGGGCAAAAAGACAGTGCCCAGCCTGTCCTTGAGGGACGCTGCTGGACTTCTCGGCCGGGTCCTCAGGGCCCCGAGGTCCCCGTCTGTGGGCCAGGCGAGGAATCGTCGTCCGGCGGCGTCGTGGTGGGGCGGCGCTCGACGGTCAGGCGCACGTTGACCGTCTCCAGCGCCTGGGCTCCCGCCGGGACGCGCAGGGTGACGGGGGCGGTGTAGGTGCCCTCACGGTAGGTGACGACGCCCGTGACCTCGCGCAGACGGGAGAGGAGTTCGGGGGCGGCGATCAGGCGCACGCTGCTGGGCTGCACGCTGACCGAGGTGACGCGCAGGCCGGGCGGCGGATCGTTCAGCACCACCCGCACGGCCTTGACGGGCAACTCCCCGGTGTCGAGGCGGCGCACCGTCACGCTGGCGGGGGAGGTGGTGACGCCGGGGACGGGCTGGCCCTCGGCGTCGAGGGCGATCAGCGCCGCCTCGCGCTCGTCGCCGGGGGCGAGGCTCAGGGGCGTGCTCACCAGGCGCGCCACCTCACGCACGACCCTGCCCGGCCCGCGTACCGTCGCCTCGTCGGGCGTCACGCTGTAGCGCGGCACGCTCGTCTCGGGGGGGGTGGCGACGCTGAGCGTCACGGGCAGGGTGCGGCCGAGCCGGGTGTCCACGAAGCCCTGCACCCGTCTTGGCCGCTGTTCGCGCAAAGAAGTGCCACTGGGGGACTCCACGGTCACGGGCAGGGTAAAGCTGCCCTCGGGCACGCCCGTCACGTCCACCACCGCCCGCACGTCGTCGCCCGTGAGTTCCTGGAGCCGCTCGCGCCGCCCGCTCAGCGTCACCCGGACGGTGGCGGGGGTCAGGCCGCTCACGGCGCGGGTCCCCTCGCCGCGCCCACCCGTCGTGTCGGAAACGGTCACGGGCACGTCGAAGCCCTGCTCGACGTTCGCCCGGCGGTCGCTCGTCGCGACCACCCAGAGGGTCACGGCCACCAGGAGCGCGAGCACCTTGGCGGGCAGGTTGTGCATCGCCCGCCGCCACAGGTAGCGGGGATCGAGCCAGCGCCGCACCTCACCGCCGCCTCCCCTCACGCGCCTCCCCGTTCGGGCTTGCCGCCCGCCTCGGACTCCGGGGGGGTGGGAGGAGGTGCGCCCGGCACGCCCGGCAGCTCTCCCGTCAGGTCCGCCCGGTCGTACACCAGCGCCCGCAGTTGCTCACGCAGTTCCGAGCCGTTGAGGTGCGGGCCCAGCCTGCCCGCCAGGGCGATCCGCATCGAGCCGCGCTCCTCACTGACCACGAGCACCACGGCGTCGGTGAGTTCCGAGAGGCCGATGGCCGCCCGGTGCCGGGTGCCGTAGCGGCGGTAGGTGCCGTCGGCGGCCTGGAGGGGAAAGAGGCACCCCGCCGCCACGACCCGCGACTCCTGGATGATCACGCCGCCGTCGTGCAGCGGCGCGTTGCGGGCGAACAGCGCCTCCAGAAAGGGCACGCTCACCACCGCGTCGAGCCGCACCCCGGTCGCCGCGTACTCCCCGAGCGGGGTGCGGCGCTCGATGGCGATCAGGGCGCCCGTCCGCCGTTCGGAGAGGCGCTCCATCGCCCGCGCGAGGTCTTGCAACGCCGCCCCGCTCTGCCCGGCGTCGCGCCCGCGCGGGCGGCCCACCCGCTCCAGGGCGGCACGCAGTTCCGGCTGGAACAGCACCACGAGCGCAAAGAGGCCCACCGTCCCCGCCCGGTCGAGGAGGTAACTCAGGGTGGCGAGGCCCAGCACCTTGGAGATCACCCACACCCCGGCGAAGACCAGGATGCCGCGCACCACGTTCACCGCCCGCGTGCCCACCACCAGCAGGTAGCCCTGGTAGATCAGGAACGTCACCAGCAGCACGTCGAGAACGTCCTGAAGGGTCAGTGAACCGAGGGAGGACAGCAGGCCCGGCGCTCCTTCCTCCCGGGTGGGCAAGCGTGCGGCACGGGTCCACTATACGGGCCCCGGGGTGAGTTGCCCCCGAAGCGCGGCCGTCCCCGGCGCCCCTGTCAAGCCCTCCCCCCGGCGAAGCTCAGCGAACTCGAAATCCTGGGTACGTCCACCCTCGGCGCCGAGCCCTTAGCGTGGCGCTATGCCCATCCAGATTCGGTTCCTCGGACAAAGCGCCTTCCTGCTCGAAAGCGGCGGGCACCGCGTCCTGATCGACCCCTTCATCGTGGGGAACCCGAAGTCGCCCGTCACCGTGGAGGAGGCGCTGGGCTGGAACGTCAGCGCCGTCCTGATCAGCCACGCGCACGGGGACCACTGGGGCAACGCGCTCGACTTCGGCCGGGCGGGCGTGCCCGTCATCGGCACGGCGGAGATCGGGGGCTACGCGGGCCAGCACGGCGCGACGAACGCCATCGGCGCGAACATCGGCGGCACCGTGCGCGGCGAGTGGGGGAGCGTCTACTTCACCCCCGCCTGGCACTCCTCCTCCTTCCCCGACGGCACCTACGGCGGGATGCCCACCGGCCTCGTGATCGAGATGGGCGGCACGCGCGTCTACCACGCGGGCGACACCAACCTCTTCTCCGACATGCGGTTGATCGGCGACCGGGGCCTGGACGCCGCCCTTCTCCCCATTGGCGACCACTACACGATGGGCCCGGAGGAGGCCGCCCGCGCGCTGGAACTGCTGCGTCCCCGCGTCGCCGTGCCCATGCACTACGGCACCTTCCCGCCGCTGACCGGCGACCCGCAGGTCTTCGCGCGGGAGGGGCAGGCGCGCGGGGTGGACGTGCACGTGCTGGAGCCCGGCGAGACGACGGAGGTGTGAGTCCGGCGGGGCGGGTCCTCCTTGCGGCCTAACCCTCCAGGGCGGACACGGGGTAGCCCAGGGCCGTGAGTTCGGAACGGACGTAGTTCAGGGCGGTGTCCTCCAGGGCCTGCGGGTAGGGTTCTCCCGCCCGCCGCGCCAGGTGGGGGCCGTGTGCCCGGACGAGCCGTGCCAGGGCCAGGTGGGCCCGGATGAGCGTTCGGGGGGAAAGGTCGCCCAGGGTCACGAGGGCTTCGAGGTGCTGGCGGTCTTCCGGGGAGAGGAAGGCGTTCAGGTTCTTGACGCCCCGGTCCCGCACGGTTCCGGCCCCCAGCATCAGCAGGTCGCACACCAGACCGACCTCGACCAGCAGGCCGTTCAGGGCCACCAGCCGCTCGTCCCGGCCGATGACGGCGGGCAGCAGGGTCAGGCACCGCCAGAATTCCCGAGCCTGGGCCAACCCCCGCCGGGCCAGGGCGACACCGTCGGGGGGTGGTCCCCCGCTCTCCCACCGGAGACTGCCCGGAGTCTCGTGCAGCACCCGGACGGCCACGGGGTCGAGGCCCACCGACTCGCCCCGGTGAGGCCACAGGTCGAGGCGCAGGGCGTCGTGGGTGAGCGCGTTGATCATGTGCCCGCCGAACAGCCGGTTGAACAGGACCAGGGGCCGCACCCCGTTCAGCCAGTCCTCTGCCTCCGCCCCGAAGGTCGCGAAGTCCCGCTCGTGCAGGAGCACATGCAGGTCGATGTCCGAGAACCGGTCCGCGTTCCCCCTCCCCAGGCTGCCCTCTAGCCAGGCCGCCCGAACCCGGGGGTCGGCGGCCAGCGTCACGCCCAACTCCGCCACGTACCGCTCACGGCGGGCGGACGGGTCCTCGGCGGTGGAGGGCATCACCGGCCGAGTATAGGAGGTGGACGGGTTCTCACCCCGTCTTCTGGAACTGCACCTGCACCCCCAGCCCGTCCGCCGTCTGCCGCGCCTCCTGAAGCCGGGCGAGGGCGTCGGGCAGCAGGGCGCGCTCGGGCCGCTGCCACAGCGCCTGGGCCACCTTGCTCGCCCGCCGGACGAACAGCACCTCGCCGGGGCGGGCGAGGGTGATGGCCGCGAGCAGGGCCTGGGCGCTCGGCGGCACGGCGGAGAGGAGGTCGAGGTGGACGTGGGCGGTCACCCGCTCCCCGTGGCGGCGCAGGCTCACGCGCGCCTCGGGGCTGCTGGGCCGCTGCTCGATCAGCACGTCCGCGTGCGGCCCGGCGAGGGCGGGGGTGGTCAGGCCCCGCCGGGCGTCGTTGGCGAGGTCGTGGGCGGCGAGCATGTGACGCCGGGTGCGGGGCGTGTAGCTCAGCCGCAGCCGGACGCCCCGCGCCTGCGCCTCGTCCTGAACCTCGCGGGCGTGTTCGGTGAGCGAGTGCGGTCCCCTTCCTCGCCCCACTGACGCGATGACCGCCTCGTTGTCGGTGTACACGGCCAGCGACTCGTTCGCCGGGGCGTGACGGACGGCTTCCAGCACGGCGCGCAACTCGGCGGCGTTGTTGTCGGGCGCGTTCAGTTGCCCCTGGTAGCGGGCGGGCAGGGTTTCGGGCAGGAGCAGCACCAGACCCCAGCCGCCCACCCCTTGCCCGTCCTGGAGTTCGTGCCAGCTCGCGTCCACATAGGCCTGATTCACGCCGCGCCTCCGGGGCGGGCACGCCTACAGCTCAAGGTCCAGCGTGCGTGACAGCACCCGGCGGGTGAGCGCGTGGAGGCGGCGCGAGCGCAGGGTGAGGGCGTGGGGAAAGGGGGGCGCATGGTCAGGGAACTCCATGCGCCATGATAGGGAAGGAACGCGCCGGGGCGCCGTGTGAGGTCCCGCGCTCGGGCAGCGGTGCGATACTCCAGGCATGGACGTTCTGGCGCTCTACCGCGAGGCGGGCGCGTACCACGAGGGGCACTTCCTGCTCGCCTCGGGCCGCCACTCCCCGAAGTTCCTGCAATCGACCACACTGCTCCAGTACCCCCACCTGACGGAGCGTATAGGCCAGGGCCTCGCCGAGAAGCTGCGCGAGGCAGGGGTACACGCCACGGTCACCGTCGGCCCCGCGATGGGCGGCGTGGTCCTGGCCTACGAGGTCGCCCGCCACTTGAACCGGCAGGGGGGCACCCGCGCCATCTTCGCCGAGAAGGACGGACAGGGCGGCATGAAGATCAGGGAAGCCTTCACCCTCGCCCCTGGTGAGCTCTTCGTCGCCGTGGAGGACGTGCTCACGACCGGCGGCAGCGTACTGAGGGCTGTGCGCGCGGCGGAGGCGGCGGGCGGAACATGCGTCACCATCGCCTGCATCGTGGACCGCCGCAAGGAGGAGGGGCCGCTGGAGGGCTACCCGCTTGTCAGCCTCGCCCGCCTGACCTTCGACACCTACCTGCCCGAAGAGGTGCCGGACTGGCTGGCGGAGCGGCCGTTGCAGAAGATTTGAGCTTGTGGCGCGTGGTTTGTCGAGGGAGGCACGCCGTTTTAGCTTTCCCGAGCACCTCGGAACTCCTCAGCGGAAGTGTCCACGTGGCTCACCGCATCGCGGCCTTGCCGGGCGAGGAAGCGGCGCACGAGTTCGTAGCCGAGGGCGTACCCGGCCCAGCGCGGTAGGCCCGCCGCCTCCGAGCCGAAGAACCAGGCGTTGTGATCGTAGGTGGGGGTGTCCAGTTCCGCCCGCGCCCGGCTCCACAGAGCGCCGAGGTCCGTGAGAGGGCGCGCGTAGGGTGGAGGCTCGCCCCGCTCCTCCACCTCGAAGTGCTGGGCCAATCCCTCGCTGACGAGCGCCTCCAGCAGCGTCCTCCCGTACCCCGGCCCCCGCCATCGCCGCGCGTGGTGGAGTTCGTGAGCGAGCGTAGCGGGAATTTCGGTGCGCCAACACTCCGTGAAATTGGGATTCCCGGGAGTGAGGGTGACCTGTACCCAATGCGGCAGCGGCGCGTACCCACCCACCCCCGTCTCCGGCAGCGTCCAAGGCGTCACATACAACGCCACGTCCACCTCGTCCAGCCCCAGCCGCCCCGCGTGCCGCACCAGCGCCGCCTCCGCCACCTCCCGCACCTCGGCAGCCAGGGCGGAGGAGAGCAGCCCGCCCGCGTTCATCAGGTGCAGCACGTTCGCCACGCCCACACCCTACAAACAAAACCGGCGGCCAACCCCGAAGGGCTGACCGCTGGTGGCTGAACGCCGACCGCCCCTACACCTCCAGCAGCATCCGCGCCGGGTCTTCCAGCAGGTTCTTGATCGTCACCAGGAAGAGCACGGCCTCGCGCCCGTCGATGATGCGGTGGTCGTAGCTCAGCGCCACGTACATCATCGGGCGGATGACGACCTGCCCCTGCTCGGCGACCGGGCGCTCGATGATGTTGTGCATCCCCAGGATGGCGCTCTGCGGCGCGTTGATGATCGGGGTGCTCATCATCGAGCCGAAGGTGCCGCCGTTCGTGATCGAGAAGGTGCCGCCGCTCATGTCCTCCAGCGTCAGCTTGCCGCCCTTGGCCTTCTGGGCGAAGCCCGCGATCTCCTTCTCTATGGTGGCGAGGCTCATCTGGTCCGTGTCGCGCAGGATGGGCACGACCAGGCCCCGGTCACTGGCGACCGCGATGCCGATGTCGTAGTAGCCGTGGTAGATGATGTCCTTGCCCTCGACCGAAGCGTTCACGACTGGGAACTGCCTCAGGGCCTCGGTCGCCGCGCGCACGAAGAGGCTCATGAAGCCCAGCTTGACCCCGTGCTTGGCGACGAACTGGTCCTGGTATTTCTTGCGCAGGTCCATCGCCGGTTTCATGTTCACTTCGTTGAAGGTGGTCAGCAGCGCGGCGGTGTTCTGCACCTCCTTGAGCCGCTCGGCGATGCGCTGGCGGATGCGCGTCATGGGAACCCGCTGCTCAGCGCGGGGGCCGCTGGGCACGGGGGCCGGGGGAGTGGGGGTGGGCGGAGTGGTGGGCGCACTCGGCTGGGCCGTTTGCGTGACGGCGGGCTCGGCCACGGCGGTCGGTGCGGCCTGGGCGGTCGCCACGGCGCCCATCGCGTCCGCCTTGGTGATGTTGCCCCTCGGGCCGGTCGCGGGAATCTGGGCCGGGTTCAGGTTGTTCTCGTCCACCACACGCCGCACGGCGGGGGAGAGGTCGTCGCGCCGGGTCGCCTCGTTCCCTAAGGAGGCGCTGTCAGGCTGGGTCGCCGTGCCGCCCGCGCTCGTCTCGTTTGCCACCGGGCCGCTCGCCTGATCAGGGGCCGGGGCGGCAGGTGTGGCGGCCGGGGCGCCCGCGTCGCCGACGGTGCCCAGGACCTCCTCGCTGAGCACGGTGTCGCCCTCGTTCTTGATGATGCTCTGCAAGACGCCGTCCTGCTGGGCGGTTACCTCCAGCACCACCTTGTCGGTCTCGATCTCGGCGATCACCTCGCCGCGACTGACCGCGTCGCCGGGCTTCTTGTGCCAGGTCAGCAGCGTGCCCTCGCTCACCGACTCGGAAAAAACGGGAACCTTGATTTCGGCCATAACGAGACCCTTTATACCCCCCGGGGAGCGTGACTGGCGCGGGGACGCTCCCCGGGAGAGGGGCGCGGAACGCACGAAAAGGGCGGGGGTGGTCCCGTGACCGCCCCCGCCCCCTTGCTCCCCGCCGTCAGGCCTGTGCCGTCGCCTCCTTGACCGCCGTGACCTGGGCGTCCACCTTCTCGGGCGTGACCCGTTCGCCCAGCGCGTCGGCGATGACCTGCGCCTGCTCCTTGGTGTGGGCGCTGCTGTAGCCCACCGCCGTGCTCGCCGCGCGCGGGCGGGTGGCCGCCGTGAGCCGCTGGTCGGGGCCCAGCACCTTCTCCAGGTCGTCGCGGATCATCAGCCACGCGCCCTGGTTCTGGGGTTCCTCCTGCGCCCAGACGACCTGCGCGCCGGAGTGCCTGGCGAGTTCGGCCTTCAAGGCCTCCGCCGGGAAGGGGTAGAGCTGCTCCAGCCGCACGAGCGCCGTGCCCGCGTACCCCTCCTTGTCGGCACTCCGCGCCTCGAACAGTTCCCAGTGGAGCTTGCCGCTGCTCACGACCACGCGCTTCGCCTGCTGCACCGTGTCGTCGCCGATGACCTCCTGAAAGCGGCCCCCCGCGAGGTCGGAGAGCGGGCTCATCGCCAGCTTGTTCCGCAACAG
The DNA here is from genome assembly GCF_025997855.1 of Deinococcus aetherius. Taxonomy (NCBI): domain Bacteria; kingdom Thermotogati; phylum Deinococcota; class Deinococci; order Deinococcales; family Deinococcaceae; genus Deinococcus; species Deinococcus aetherius. The sequence continues at coordinate 2,982,986 of NZ_AP026560.1, read as the reverse complement.
GCTCTTGGGCGTCATCACGATGAGGGGCTTGCGGTAGGGCCGCAGCACCTGACGGCGCAGGAGGTGGAAGATCTGGGCGGCGGAGCTGGGCACCACGACCTGCATGTTCTTCTGGGCGCACAGTTGCAGGTACCGCTCCAGACGGGCGCTGGAGTGCTCGGGCCCCGCCCCCTCGTACCCGTGCGGCAGGAGCATGGTCAGGCCCGAGAGGCGCTGCCACTTGCTCTCGCCCGCGCTGAGGAACTGGTCGATCACGACCTGCGCCCCGTTGGCGAAGTCGCCGAACTGCGCCTCCCAGGCGACGAGCGCCTTGGGCTCCGAGGTCGAGTAGCCGTACTCGAAGGCAAGGACGGCCTCCTCCGAGAGCGTGGAGTCGATGATCTCGACCTGGCCCTGGTCGGGTGACAGGTGCGCGAGGCTCACGTACTCCTCGTTCATGGGGTCCTGCGCGGCCTGGTTGTGCAGGACGGCGTGACGGTGGACGAAGGTGCCGCGCCCCGAGTCCTGCCCGTCGAGACGGACGTTGTAGCCCTCCACGAGGAGGGTCGCGTAGGCGAGCATCTCGCCCATGCCCCAGTCGAGGGGCTGCTCGCCCCGGCTCATCGCCCGCCTTGCCTCCATCACGCGCGCCACGCCCCGGTGGAGCCCGAAGCCTTCCGGCACCTCGCTGATCTTGAGGCCGAGTTCGGTGAGCTTTTCCCTGGGCACGTTCGTCGGCGTGTCGTCGGTCCAGGGGGTGCCCACGTACCCCTTCCAGTCGGCGGCGAGGCGGCTCTGCTCCTGGTTCTCCATCTCCTCGACCACGGCGCCGCCCGCGTCGAGCTGGTCGCGGAACTTCTCCACCAGCCGGTCGCCCTCGCCTGCCCCCAAGGCGCCCTGCGCCTCCAGGTCCCGCGCGTACAGGGCGCGGGTGCCGGGGTGCGCCTTGATCTCGCGGTACATGATGGGCTGGGTCATCGTGGGGTCGTCCGCCTCGTTGTGGCCGTGACGGCGGAAGCAGATCAGGTCGATGAACACGTCCTTGCCGAAACCCTGGCGGTACTCGATGGCGAGGTCGCCCGCAAAGGCCACCGCCTCGGGGTCGTCGCCGTTGACGTGCATCACGGGCGCGTTGGCGATCTTCGCCACGTCGGTCGAGTAGCGGCTCGACCGGGTATCGCGCGGGTCGCTCACCGTGAAGCCGATCTGGTTGTTGATCACGATGCGGATGGCGCCGCCCGTCGTGAAACCGCGCAGCCGCGAGAAGTTCAGGGTCTCCATGACCACGCCCTGCCCGCTCACCGCCGCGTCGCCGTGGACGGTGATGGGCAGCACCTGCTTGCGCTCCGTGTCGCCCCGGCGGTCCTGTCGGGCGCGCACGGAGCCGTGGACCACGGGCGAGACGATCTCCAGGTGCGAGGGATTGAAGGCCAGCGCGAGGTGCATCGGGCCGCCGGGCGTGCGCACGTCGCTCGAATACCCCATGTGGTACTTCACGTCGCCCGCGATATCCGGGTCGTCGCTGATCTTCTTCTTGCCCTCGAACTCGGCGAAGAGGTCGCTGGGCTTCTTCCCGAAGATGTTCACGAGCACGTTCAGGCGGCCACGGTGCGCCATCCCGATGACCGTCTCCTTGACCCCGAAGGTCCCCGCCTGCTGGATGATCCGGTCGAGGAGGGGGATGAAGCTCTCGCCGCCCTCCAGCGAAAATCTCTTCTGGCCCACATACTTGACGTGCAGGTACCGCTCCAGCCCCTCGGCGGCGTTGAGCTTGACCATCAGGCGCCGGCGTTCCTCGGGGGTGTAGCGGCCCCGGCCGCGCCCGGCCTCCACCCGCTCCTGGAACCATGCGCGCTCGCCCGCAGGCAGGTAATTGAACTCGAAGCCGATGGCCCCGCAGTACGTCTCCCCAAGCTGGGCGATGACCTCGCGCAGCGGCCCGTGGAACTCGCCGTCGTGGACGGTCTCCACGAGGTCCGCCTCCGAGAGGCCGTAGTACTCGGGGGTGAGTTCGGGCACGACCGGGAGGCCGCGCATCCTGAGGGGATTGGTCTTCGCGCTGGTGTAGCCGTACACCCGGTAGGCGGTGATCAGGGCCCCGGCCGCCTGCTGCGCGCCGCTGACGCCCTCGGGCGCGGGGACGACGGTGCCGCCCCGCCGCTGGGTGCCGAGCTCGTAGAACGCTTGCCGGACCCGGGAGTGGGGTGTCTCGCGGGCCCCGCCGCGCAGGTCGTCGAAGTACGCGCGCCACTCGGGGTCCACGCTCGCGGGATCGGCGAGGTACGCCTCGTACAGCCCCTCGATAAAGGCCGCGTTCCCGCCGGACATGATCGTCTGAGACTGCGTCATAACGCCCCCCAGCATACCCCCCGCCCCGGGACTCAATGGCGGCGCCCGCACCCCCCGCGTTGTTCCCACGCAGGGCACAGGTCTGGTCCGGTTCCTGGGCCAGCCCACCCCGGTGATCCAAATTCCGCGCCCGTGCATATCTATCTCCGAGGTGGCTCGGCTCCTGAAGAACGCCCGTCAGGAAGGCACTTGTAAGGAAGCCGTGAGCCCGCCGGCGTTCTAGTGGGGGCAACGTCGGCCTGGGGGAAGCCCGGGCCCCGAAGGAAGGGCAGATGACTGAGGCAGGCAGGACACCGGGCGGGGCGGAGCCAAGGCGGAAAGGAGGACGGACCATGACCGGCGGGCTGCTGGAAGGAAACGCCACGCCGCCCCCCGCCGACGTGCTCGTCGTCAGCGCGAGCGTGGGGAGGGGCAAGGGGGCCGAGCGCCTCGTCGAGAGCCTGGGCCTGCGCGCCCGCCGCGCGGTCAGCCTGGCGGGCCTGCGCGCCGCCCTGCGCGCCCGACCGGCAGCGGCCGTCTTGCTGGAACTGCCGCTCGCGGGGTTCGGGGGGCCGGGGGACCTGCTCCTCCCGGCGGGCACGCGGCTCCTCGCGTTCGGCGCGGAGGTCCCGGCGGGGGTGGCCTCCCTCGGCCCGGTCCTGACTCCCGAGACGCTGCGCCCGGCCCTCGCCTTCCTCCTGCCCGGGCCCGCCGCGCCCCCGCCGCCCTCTCCCGGCAACCGGCGTCTGATGCGCGACCTGCTGGGCAAGCCCGGGGTCCTGGGGGTCACCCTGCTCACGGCGGGCCGCCAGCCCCTCGGGGCGGAGGGCGAGGCGCTCCCGGCCCCGCTGCTCCCACCCCTGTGCGCGCTGCTCGACGCGGCCCGGGCCCTGGGAGAGTTGCCGCAGGGGGGGCCGCTCTTCTCCGCGCAACTGGAGTTCGAGCACCGCACCCTGCTCATCGTCGAGCACGGGGAGCTCTTGATCGTGTGCGTGCTCCGCGACCCCAGCCTGGCGAGCCTGGTCCGGTACCTGCTGCGTTCCCGCCCGGCGGCCTGATCGCGGTACTCCGTTACGCCCTTGGGACAAACTGCGTCCCTTCAACTCCACTGCGACCGCTCTCATCACGGTTGCTCGCTCCGCTCGGGCCGGACAAGTGGAGAGGAAGACCCTCAACTTGTCCGGCCACCGCTGTGAGGCGTGCCCGCCCCCGTCCATGAGGGGTGCGGCGCGTGAACGCTAAAAGCCCCCGTCCTTGTGACCGGGGGCCCCCGCGCGTTTGAATGGTCCTCCACCCCAGAACATCCGGGCGGCACGGAAGGTCCGTGTCCCGGCGTTCACCCCCAGGCGGAGGCTTCCATGACGACCGACCCGAACGACCTCGACTCCAGGAGCCAGAACGGCGCCGACCACACGGGCAGCGCCGAGATCGGCCTGGGCACCGACCCCTCCGGCACGGACGGCACCGTGGACCGGGTGGGCGACACAGGCGCGACGAGCCGCGACAACGCCGACACGCCGATGGGCTCGCTGGGCGGCGGCCTGAAGGGCGACGACGACCGCTGAGCCCGCCCGGGGAGGAGAATTCCATGACCCAGGACGATTCCCACGACCGCGATTCCCAGGGTGGCCTGCCCGCTGACGCGGGCAACGAGATGAGCGACCGCGCCGGGTACGCCGACGACTCCGGGAGCGGGATGACCGAGACACCGGTCACGACGGGCGAGGCCACCCGCATGAGTGACCAGGCCCCCGGCGGCGTGCCCGGTACCCCCGGTCAGGCGGACGGCCTCGCCTCCACCGGCACTACCTTCGGCACCGGCGGCGACGACAAGGAGATGTAACCCGGCGACTCCACCGGAGCGGGGAGGACGTTCGCGCCGCCCCGCCCCGCTTGTCCGGTCAGGCCTACGCCGTGACGGCCAGGGGCTCGCCCCCGCGCACCGTCTGGGGAGCGGCGTTCGGCGTCCGTACCCGGCGGCGCACCCCCTCGGCGTACTCGGCGAGTTCGGCGAGGAGGTCGCGCACGTCAGCGCGCAGCAGGAACTCCCCGCCCGGCAGCGGCGTGAGGGCCAGGAAGGGCGCGCGGGTGAGGGTGTCGAGGATGCTGCTCAGCTCGGCGGTGTTTACCCCGCTGCCGAGTTTCTCCGCGAGGCGGGCGCTGCTCACGACGCTGTGGGCCGGGTGGCTCGCCAGGGTGAGGAGCACGAAGGAAAAGGCTCCCCGCTGGGCGAGGTGCGCCCCCACGAGTTCGGACACGCTCGCCGCCGTCTCCAGGTCGAGGTTCCCGGCCTTCCAGTACCCGCGCAGGTCGATGGGCGACAGGGGCGCGAGCCGGGCGTGCTCGATCAGGGCGCCGAGCGCCTCGCGGGTCAGGCGCGGCAGGCCCTGGGGCCGCTCGTCCTCCCCCGTCACGAGCGCCGCATGGTCCGCTCCCTGCCCCCACGCGGGCGAGCGGGTCGCCGCCTCGCTCAGCGCGACGTGGACCGTGTACCCGTGCGACCCGAGGTCGGCGCGCAGCCGCGCGAGGGCGGGCGCCGGGAAGTCCAGGCGGTAGCCGGTCAGCCGGGCAAGTTCGGCGAGTTGACCCTCCACACTTGCGGGGGCGGGGCGCGACAGGTTGACCTCCGGGCGCTGCCCCGTCCGGGGGCGCGGCGTTGACATGGCCTGTGCGGGCCCCTCGGGCAGGGGCTGGACGGGCGCGGCGGGCTGCACCGGGACGAGCGGCGCCTGGGCGGTGACCCCGGGGGCCGTATTCTCGGCACCTGGGCCGGACGTGGGCCGAACGGTCACGCCGGGCTCCGCCGGGGTGGCCTCCCGCGCCCCCGGGCGGGGCTGCTCCAGCCGCACCTCGCGGACGTGGGGCGTGGCCGACACGACGACGCGGCGGGGTTCGGGGGCCTTGGGCGCCGTGCGGGCGGGGGGCGGCGGGGCGGCGTGCGGCTTGACGGTGGCCTCGACCTGATAGCGGCCGGGGGCCAGGGGGGTGAGTGTCAGCACGTCGTTCACCCCCAGGTTCAGGTCGTGGTAGAGCCTGCCCAGCCCCCAGACGCGGCCCTGGGCGCGGTCCACCTGAACCGTGTGCTCGGTGCCCCGGTCGTCCACGAACTGCGCCGGGCCATTGTCCGCAAAGGTGTGCTGGAGGTACTTGAGCAGTCGCAGGCTGCCTTCTTGCAGGCAGGGCCGGGTGATGATGTAGCGCACTGAGTTCACGCGGGGACTCCTCCATTTCGCAGCGCCCCGCCGGGGGGCGGAAGACGCGTGGGTTCAAGTGTGTTCAAAGTAGCAGAAGCGGCCGCCGCCGGGGCCGCAGGGGACGCACGTTGGCAGGGTAAGGAAATCCTGCCCCCCCATCATGCCCTTTTTTGGAAGATCGTTGTGCGCTTCACCGTCCGGTCACGTCGGCCAGCCCGCGCGCCAACTTGCTTACACTCCCCCCTTACACTTCCCCTCATGACGGCACCCGAATCCCAGACGGCCACCCTCGACCTGATCCGGCGTTACTACGCGGCCTTCAACGCGGGGGACGCGGAGGAAATGCTCGCCCTGCTGACGGGGGACGTGCGCCACGACATCAACGAGGGCGAGACGCAGACCGGGGTGGAAGCCTTTCGCGCCTTCCTGGGCAGGATGGACGCCCACTACCGCGAGCGAGCGGAGGACCTGGTGGTCATGGTGACCCCGGACGGAGGGCGCGGCGCCGCCGAGTTCGTGATCCACGGCGAATACCTGGAGACCGACGCAGGGTTGCCCGAGGCGCGCGGCCAGACCTACGTCCTCCCGGTGGGTGCCTTCTTCGAGGTGCGGGGGGGCCGCATCGGCCGGGTGACGAACTACTACAACCTCGCCGACTGGTCCCGGCAGGTGAGCGGGGGCTAGGAGCCATGCCGGACGCCCTGACCGTCTGCCCCGCCACCGGGGACGAGCTGCGCGCGGCGATTCCCGACCTCGCCCGGCTGCGGCAGGAGGTGTTTCGCGCCTTCCCGTACCTGTACGAGGGGAGCGCGGAGTACGAGGAGCGTTACCTGCGGACGTACCTGGGCGCCCCCGGGGCCCTCGTCGTCCTCGCCCGCGACGGGGAGCGGGTGGTGGGCGCGAGCACGGCGGTGCCGCTGACGCAGGAGACGGAGGAGGTGCGCGCCCCCTTCCAGCCCCCCGAGTTCGACCCCGGAGACGTGCTCTACCTCGGCGAGAGCGTGCTCCTCCCCGAGTACCGGGGGCGCGGGGTGGGCCACCGCTTCTTCGACGAGCGGGAAGCGCACGCCCGGCGGCTGGGGCTGGGGATCACCGCCTTCTGCGCGGTGCGGCGCCCGGCGGACCACCCGGCCCAGCCTCAGGGGTACCGCCCGCTGAATGCCTTCTGGCAGGCGCGCGGCTACACCGAACGCCCCGACCTGGAGACCACCATGACCTGGCAGGACGTGGGCGAGGCGGGGGAGACCGCCAAGCCCATGCGCTTCTGGGTCAGGCGGCTGAGCTGAGCCCGGCGCCTACGACTTCTTCTGCCTCCACCCGTACGCCCGAACCGCGTCCACCGCGAACCACACCGAGGCAGCGCCCCACAGCAGGGCGGGGAGCCACCTCGCCGTCAGCCCGTACCGCACGGCGGGCACGGCGCACAGGAGCGCGAACAGGACGCTGAGCGCAAGGACAATGTGGGGGGGCACGCGGTGACCGAACATGGAGGCAGGGTACGGGGTGACCTGTCACGGGGTTCTGTCTGCTCGCGCTCCGGGGCGAACGCGGTATCCCTGACCCTTACCCGCCCCCCCGGTGTGACAGGATTCGGGCCGGATGCCGGATTTCGACGTGATCGTGATGGGTGCGGGCCACAACGCCCTGGTGACGGCCGCCTACGCCGCGAAGGCCGGGCTGCGGGTGGGCGTGTTCGAGCGGCGCCACCTCGTCGGGGGGGCGGTGAGCACAGAAGAACTCGTGCCCGGCTACCGCTTCGACTACGGCGGCAGCGCGCACATCCTGATCCGCATGACCCCCGTCGTGCGCGAGTTGGAGCTGACCCGCCACGGCCTGCACTACCTGGAGGTGGACCCCATGTTCCACGCCTCGGACGGGGAGACGCCGTGGTTCGTGTGGCGCGACGCCGACCGGACGGCGCGCGAGCTGGAGGCCCTCTTTCCCGGCCAGGGCGAGGCGTACCGCCGCTTTCTCGACGACTGGACCCCCTTCGCCCGAAGCGTCGCCGACCTCTTCAACTCGGCCCCCGGCCCCTTGGAGATGGGAAAGATGCTCGTGAAGAGCGGCAGGGGCCGCGACGCGCAGACGCAACTGCGGCGCATCCTGCGGCCCTACGGGGACGTGGCGCGCGAGTATTTCTCGGAGGAGCGGGTTCGCGCCCCCCTCGTGTGGATGGCGGCCCAGAGCGGTCCCCCCCCGAGCGATCCCCTCAGCGCCCCCTTCCTGTTGTGGCATCCCCTCTACCACGAGGGCGGCGTGGCGCGGCCCAAGGGGGGATCGGGGGGGCTCACGAAGGCCCTGCGCCGGGCGGTCGAGGCGGACGGGGGCGAGGTCTTCGTCAACGCTCCGGTGAAGCGCATCCTGGTGAGGGACGGGAAGGCGCAGGGCATCGAGCTGGAGAACGGCGACGCCTACACCGCCCGCGCCGTCGTTTCCGGCACCCACGTCCTGACGACGGCGGACGCGTTGCCTGAGGAGTACGTGCCCCCCGCCGCGCGGGCTGGCCGGGTCGGGAACGGCTTCGGGATGATCCTGCGCCTGGCCCTCAGTGAGAAAGTCCGGTACAGAAATCATACCGAGCCCGAGAGCCGGGTGGGCCTGGGCCTCCTGATCAAGGACGAGCGCCAACTGATGAAGGGCTACGGCGAGTATCTGGCGGGGGAGCCGACGACCGATCCCCCCCTGATCGCCATGAGCTTTTCCGCCGTGGACGACAGCCTCGCGCCCCCGGGCGGCGACGTGCTGTGGCTGTGGGCGCAGTATTACCCCTATGAGCTGGCCTCGGGAAGCTGGGAGACGCGGACGGCGGAGGCACGCGAGAACATCCTCCGGGCGTTCGAGCACTACGCGCCGGGCACGCGGGACAATATCGTGGGCGAACTCGTGCAGACGCCGCAGTGGCTGGAAAGAGAGTTGGGGCTGCACCGGGGAAACGTGATGCACCTGGAGATGAGCTTCGACCAGATGTTCGCCTTCCGCCCATGGATGGCGGCCAGTCAGTACCGCTGGCCCGGCGTGAAGGGCTTGTACCTGACGGGCGCGAGCACTCACCCCGGAGGCGGCATTATGGGCGCGTCGGGGCGCAACGCCGCCCGGGTGCTCGTGGGTGACCTGACGCGGAGGGGGTGGAGGTGAGGGGGTGGCAGGCAGAAAGCGGAAGGCGGAAGGCGGAGGCTCAGGCCGTTTCCCTCGCGTTTTTTGAGGTGGGCGCCCCGGACCTGGTCGGAAGCCTCCCCGGGCCCTCTGCTCCCCCGGAGGCCGCGTGAGCCCCGTCCTCCTCCGCTCCGGGCTGGCCTTCGCCGCGCTGGGCGTCGCGTTTCTGGGTGCCCTGCTGGTGATCAACGGTTTGCCGGGCGGATGGGGCCTGATCGCCCTGGGTCTGCCCCTGGCTGGGCTGCTCGCGCTGGGGGGAGACGCCCTGCGTGGCGATTTCGCCGGGACCGTGCGGGAGAGGGGCGCCGCCCTGGCGGGGCAGACGCGGCCCTGGATGCTCTGGCTGGTCCTGTACGCTGCGTTCAAGGTGCCCGTGCCGCTGTGGCCGGAGGGCTTTTCCCTTCTCGCGCTGCTCAGCACCGGGGCCCTCTTCGCCTCGGCCCTCGCCTACGCCTGGGAGCGGGCGGGGGCGCGGCGGGCGCTGGTGATGGCAGCGCTCGCCTTCGCGGTGGGGCTGGGGGTGGAATTGCTCGGGAGCCGCACGGGTTTTCCCTTCGGCGTGTATTCCTACGCGGGCGCCCCCGCCCCCACCCTCCTCGGGGTGCCCCTGATCGTGCCGCTGGGTTGGTTCGCCCTGACCCTCGCCGCGACGCTCCTCGCGGAGGGCCGGGCGTGGCTGGCCGGGGTCCTGATGGTGGCCTGGGACGTGGGCCTGGAGCCGCTGATGACGGCGCAGGGGTACTGGCGCTGGAGCGACCCGGCGCCGCTGTGGGCGGGGGCGCCCCTCCAGAACTTCCTGGGGTGGTGGGCGGTGGGGACGGGGCTCGCCTGGGCCTTGACCCGCCTGAGCCCGGGAACGTTCGGGTCGAGGCGGCAAGCCTGGGGGTTGCCCATGCAGGAACGGGCGGCGGGCCGGGTGGCCGCGCACCTGGGACCCGCCACCGCCGAGCACGCCCCCCAGTCCGACCTCTCCCGCCTGACCTTCGGGGTCGCCTACCCGGTCGAGACCTTCTTCCTGCCGGGCGGGCTGATGCTCGTCGGGCGGTACGCGGAGGCGGGCGTGACCTTGGCGGCGATGCTGGCGGGGCTGGCCCTGGCGCGGGCGATGCGCGGGGGGCGGGCGTGAGCTTCGACTGGGTGGCCGCCCTGCTCCAAACGAACATCCGCCGCAGCGTCCACACCGACCTGAGGGGCGTCTGGGTGCGGGGTCCCCTGCCCCAGGGAGGCGCGGTGCTCGCCCCCAACCACCATTCCTGGTGGGACGGGTACGTGCTGCGCGAGGTGACGTGGGTGCTGGGGCTGGACTTCCGGGTGCTGATGGCGGAGGAGCAGCTCGCCCGCTTCCCCTTCCTGCGGCGGCTGGGGGCGCTCGGCACGCGGGACCTGCGGGAGGCGGTGCGCGCGGCGCGGGAGGGCGCGTGGGTGGTCATCTTCCCGGAGGGCACCCTCCACCCCGCCGGGCCCCCCCGGGGCGTGCAGCCGGGTGCCGCCTGGATCGCCCGGACGGCGGGCGTGCCCCTGGTGCCCGTCGCCCTGCGGGTGACGCTGCGGGGCGCCCAGCACCCCGAGGCCTACCTGCGCTTCGGGAGGGGGGTGGAGGGGACCGACCTCGGGAACGCCCTCACGCGTGAACTCGCCGCGCTCGACGCGGAGTTGCGGGAGAGCGGTCCCGAGGCCCCACTCGCGGGGTACCTGCGCCTGTCGGGGGGGCGGACGAGCGCGCAGGAACGCCTGAACCTGCCGGGCCGCGTTCTCGCCCGGATCACGGGGGAGCGGTGAGGCGGGGGCTCGCCCGGGCCTACCGCAACGTCACGCGGGGCTTTTTCACCTACAAGGCGGCGGTGTTCCTCCTGAACGCCCTGACCTTCCCCCGGCTGCGGCCCCGCCCGTTGCCACAGGGTGGCCCGCGCGTCTCCATCCTGATCCCCGCCCGCGACGAGGCGCACAACCTCGTTCATACCCTTCCCGGCGTGCTCGCCCAGGGGGCCCACGAGGTGCTGGTGCTCGACGACGGCAGCCGCGACGGCACGGGGGAGCTGGCCAGGCGCCTGTGCGGGGGGGTGCCGGGCGCGCGGGTGCTGCCCGGGGAGGGGCTGCCCCCCGGGTGGCACGGCAAGCCGTGGGCCTGCCAGCAGCTCGCGCGGGCGGCGACGGGCGACGTGCTGATCTTCACCGACGCGGACGTGAGCTGGAAGCCGGGGGCGCTGGGGGCAGTGCTGTGGGAGCTGGCGCACTCGGGCGTGGATCTGCTGAGCGTGTGGCCGCGTCAGCGCAACGTGACGCCGGGCGAGCGGCTCATCACCCCCCTGGTCGAGGTCGTGCTGCTGACCCTGCTGCCCGCGCCGGGGGTGCGTCTGCCCTTCCCGGCGGCGAGCGCGGCGAACGGGCAACTGATGGCCTTTCGCCGGGCGGCCTACGAGCGGGTGGGCGGGCACGCCCTGGTGCGGGACGAGGTGCTGGAGGACGTGATCTTCGGGCAGCGCCTCAAGGAGCGGGGCGGGCGGCTGGCCCTCGCGCTGGCGGGCGAGTTGATGGAGGTGCGGATGTACCGCAGCTACCCGGCCTCGGTGGCGGGCTTCGGCAAGAACGTCTACCGGGTACATCTGCGCTCGCGCCTCCTGCTCGCCGCCTCCATCCTGTGGCACCTCGCCGTGTACACGCTGCCCTGGTTCCTCCCCGCCCGCCGTGCCCGCTGGCTCTACGCCCTGCGCGCCGCCGGGCTGGTCGAGCGCCCCCTCGTGAGCCTCGTCACCGGGCGCCGTCGCCCCGCCGACCTCGCCGAGGGGTTGCTGAGCCCGGTCACGCCCCTGCTCGCCCTCCCCGTGTACCTGCACGGCCTGCGCCGCCAGGTGGGGTGGAAGGGCCGGGAGTACGAGCAGTGAGGGCAGGCCACCGCCCCCCCGATCACGTCGTCGTCCTCGGCGCGGGCTTCGCGGGCCTGGCGGCGGCCCTGCGGCTGGCGCGCGAGGGCGTGCGGGTCACAGTCCTCGACGGGCTGGACCGCCCGGGCGGGAAGGCGGCGCTGGGCTACCCCGACTTCTCCAGCGGGCCGACGGTGGTCACCATGCCGCAGGTCTTCCGCGCCCTGCACGACCGGACTGGCCTGACGCTCCCCCCGCTGGAGGCCGCGCGCCCCACGACGACCTACCACGCGCCGGATGGACGCACCTTCGCCCCCGAGGCCCTGCATGTGGCGGGGAGCCTGGAGCCCACCCTCGCGCAACTGGATCGGGAGGAGGGCCGGGCGTACGTCCGGTTGCTCGGCATCGCGCGCCGCATCTACCTCGGCGCCGCGCCCACCTTCCTCTTCGCGCCGCCGCCGGGTCGCCTGAGGCTGACGCACTACGCGGTGACGCGCGGCCTCGGCGCAGCCCCGTGGTCCAGTCTCGCCCGCCTCGTCGAGAGCGGCCCCTTCCTGACCCCCTTCTGGCTGCGCTTCGCCACCTATCTGGGGGCCGATCCCTACCGCGCCCCCGCCGTGCTGCACAACGTCTCCTGGGTCGAACTCGGCTACGGGGTGTGGCACCTGGAGGGGGGACTGGGGGCGCTCGCGGTGCGGATGCGGGAGCGGGCGGAGGCGCTGGGGGTACGCTTCGAGTTCGGCACCCGGGTGGAACATCTTGTGACGGAGGAGGGCCGGGTGGTGGGGACCCACACGAGCCGGGGCGCGTTCCCCGCCGATGCCTGGGTCAGCGCCGCCGACCGCGCCCTCACCCGCCGCTGGCTGGGGCTGCCCGACGACCGCACCCCGCGCGGGGTGAGCGGCTTCGCGCTGCAACTGCGGCTCTCGGGGGACTGCGGTCACGCCCACCACATCCTCTGGCCCGCCGAGTACGCCCGGGAATGGCGGGACATCCGCGCCGGGCGTCTCCCGACTGACCCCACCCTCTACCTGCATCTCGACGGGAACCGGGCCTTCCTCCTCGTGAACGCGCCGCCCAACCCCGGGGCGACGGACGATCCGCGCGGGTACGGCGCCTTTTTGCTGCGACGGCTCCAGGCCCGCCTGCCCCTCCCGGTGACGGACTGGCGCCTCCTCTCGCCCGCCGAGTACGCCCGGACCGCCATGCGGGGGGCGCTGTACGGCCGCGCCCCCCACGGGCTGACCGGCAGCCTGCGGCCCGGCTGGACTCACCCCGGGGCGCGCAACCTCGTGCAGGTCGGGGGCACCGTCCACCCGGGCGGCGGCGTGCCCCTCTCCATGCTGAGCGGGTGGAACGGGGCGGGAGGGCTCCTGGGCCTGCCCTACGACGACCTGGAGGGCCCCCGGGTGCCGGGGGAGGGGGAGACGTGGGATGAGGCGAGGTTTCGTCTGAGCTAGCTACCCGCCCTCCAGCGCGACCGGAACCGTTCCTTTTGCCCAACTTCGCCCCTCCCTGCCCGTGCCAGAATGCGCCCCGTGTCGAACCTGCCCGTGCTCAGGCCGGAGGTGCGCGGGCTGGAGACGTTGCCCGAGCCGCCCCCCCGCCCTGGGGACGGTCACCTGCGCGACTGGGCGCTCGCGCCCCTTCCCCTCGTCGAGGAGGGCGCGCGGCGGGCACGGGAGGGCGGCGGCGACCTCTTCCGCCTACGCCTGGGCCTGCCCGCCGTCGTGGGGTTCAGCCCCGCCTGGAACCGCCGCCTGCTGGGGGACCTTCAGACCTTTCGCAGCGCGGGCAGTTTCTCGCGGGTCGTGCCGTACCTCTCGGGAGGCGTGATTCTGACCGACGCGCCCGACCACGGCCCCCGGCGGCAGGTGGTCAACCCGGGGTTCGGGCGGCGGCACCTGGAGGGGTTGCGCGTCCGCGTGCGTGCGGCCCTGCTCCCCGTTCCGGCGGGGGAGTTCGACGCCCTCGCCTGGGCCGACCGCGCCGTGCTGCGCCTCCTGAACGCCGCGTACTTCGGCGGGGAGTTCGACCCAGGGCTGCTCCACGCCTTCCTCGCCCCGCTGCGCCTGCCCTTTCCCCTCCCCACCGTGCCCCGCCCGCTCCTCTTCGCCCGGGTGAACGCCGAACTGCGCCGCCTCGCCCACCAGAGGCTCACGCGTGGCGGCGACGACCTGCTCGCCCTCCTCGCGCCGCTTCCCGGCGGATTGGAGGAGACGCGGGTGAGCCTCGCCGCCGCCCACGACACGACCACGCACGCCCTCGCCTGGGCGGTGTGGCACCTCGCCGTCCACCCCGACTGGCACGCGCCGGGGCATCATCCCGCCGTCCTCAAGGAGACGCTGCGCCTCTTTCCCCCCGGCTGGATGGGCAGCCGCCGCCTCGCCCGCGACCTGACCTGGGAGGGCGTGCGCCTGCCGCGCGGCACCCTGGCCCTCTACAGCCCCTACCTCAGCGCCCGCGACCCCGGCCTCTGGCAGAGCCCCGACGCGTTCCGCCCGTGTCGCTGGCAGGCCCCGCCCCCCGCCTGGGCCTACCTGCCCTTCGGGGGCGGCGAGCGGGTGTGCCTGGGCCTGCACCTCGCCCACCTCCTCATCCTGGAGGCGCTGGCCGCCCTTCCCCCCCTGACCCCCGTGCGCGGCGACCCCACCCCCCGGCCCGGCGTGACCCTGGGGCCGACGGGACCGCTCATCGTGCGGCGCTCCGGCGAGTAGGAGCCGGAGGCGTGGGGAGGGGAGGGTCGCCGTGGCGCTCTTCTGCTCCCGTCACGCCCGGAAGGGGGCATTTTTTGCTTCTCCCCGCATTTGTCCCCCGGCGGGGCGGTTAGCCTGTCGGCATGACCGACTCCGTGGCCCCCGTCTCGCCCCCGCGCGCGTTCGTGTCCCTGATCGGGGCGGGGCCGGGCGATCCGGGGCTGATCACCGTGCGCGGGGTGGAGGCCCTGCGGCGGGCGGACGTGGTGCTCTTCGACTACCTCGCCAACCCGGACCTGCTGCGCCACTGCCCGGAGGCCGAGACGATCTACGTGGGCAAGAAGGGCTTTTCCGAGTACATCTCCCAGGAGCAGATCAGCGACCTGATCGTGCGCAAGGCGCTGGAGGACGGCGGGAAGCGGGTCGCGCGCCTCAAGGGCGGGGACGTGTTCGTCTTCGGGCGCGGCGGCGAGGAGGCCGAGGCGTGTGCGCTCGCGGGCATCGCCTTCGAGGTCGTGCCGGGCGTGACGAGCGCCATCGCGGCTCCCGCCTACGCCGGGATTCCCGTCACCCACCGCGAGGCCGCCCGCTCCTTTGCCGTGCTCACCGGCAACACGAAGGAGGGGGGCGCCCACTACGAGCGGCTCTCCGGGGTGGACACGCTCGTCCTGCTGATGGGCGTGCGCAACCTCGATCAGATCAGCGCCGACCTGATCCAGGCGGGCCGGGCGCCGGAGACCCCCGCCGCCACCGTCCAGTGGGGCACTACACCCCAGCAACGGGTGGCGACGGGCACGCTGGCGACCATCGCCCGGGCCGTCCGCGAGGCCGGGCTGGAGGCGCCTGCCGTCACCGTGGTCGGCGAGGTCGCCCGGCTGCGGGGCACCCTGCGCTGGTTCGACGTGGGGCCGGGCTTCGGGGGCCCCCTGGCGGGCCGCAGCGTCGCCGTGACCCGCACCCGCGACGGGGCAAGCGCCCTCACCGACCTGCTGCGCGCCCGGGGCGCCTCGGTGCTGGAGGTGCCCCTGATCCGCTTCGCCGGGACCGGGCACGAGGCCGAGCTGCACGCCCGGTTGTGCGACCTGTCGGGAGTCGCCTGGCTGTTGCTGACGAGCAACCAGGCCGCGTCGGCCCTCTTCACCCACCTCGAACGGCTGGGTCTCGACGCGCGGCATCTCGCGGGCGTGCGGGTGGCGGCGGTCGGCCCCAGCACCGCCCGCTCGCTGGCGGAACGCGGGGTGCGCGCCGACTTCGTGCCGTCCACCCCCGGCGCCGTCCACCTCGGGGCTGAACTGCCCGGCGGGCCCGGCGACGTGGCCCTGCACCTCACCAGCCAGGTCGCGGAGGACGATCTGGAGCATGAGCTGGAGTCGCGCGGCCTGCGCTACGAGCGTGCCGAACTCTACCGCACCGAGCCCGCCCGGCCCGGCGAGCACGAGATGAACCGCCTGCGGGCCGCCGACGTGGTAACCCTCGCCTCGGGGAGCGCGGCCCGGCACCTCGCGGCCCTCGCCGGGACCGACTTCGCCGTCGCCGCGATGGGCCCCCAGACCGCCGACGCCGCTCGCCGGGCGGGCTTCACCCGCGTGACGGTCGCCGCCGCCCCCACCCTGGAGGCTCTGGCGGACGCGGCGGAGCGGGCCGTGGCCGGGGAGGCGGGCGTGGGGCGCGAGGGTTGAGGACACGCCGCTCCCCCCGGAACGGTCCCCAAACCGCGCCTCCGGGAGAGGCGTGAGGATCAAAAAATGCCGTCCACGCCGCATTTCTTACCGTTCGGTCGGGGACGCCCGCCCCTCCCCCCAGGCGCTATGCTGCGCCCCATGAGTTTGGCGGCCCTCCTCAATCTGCGCGACGAACCGGCCCTGGTGGTGGGGGGCGGGGCGGTGGCCCTGCGCCGCGCGCGGACGCTGCTGGACGCCGGGCTGCGCGTCACGGTCGTCGCGCCCGACCTCCACCCCGACTTCAGGGCGCTCCCCGTGCGGGCCGAGCGCCGTCCCTACCGCCCCGCCGACCTGGAGGGGGTGCGCGTGGCCGTGGCCGCCACGGACAGCGAGGACGTGAACGACGCCGTGACCGGGGACGCCCGCGCCGCCGGGGTGCTCGTCAACCATGCGGGCGACGCGGCGCGGGGCACCCTGCGCTTCCCCGCCGCCGTGGAGCGGGGGGGCGTGCAGGTGGCGGTGAGCACCGGGCGCGAACTGCCCATGCTGGCACAGGCCCTGCGCGAGAGGATCGCCGCGCTGCTCCCCGAGCCGGGGACCGTGGACGGCTGGGCCGCGCGGCGCGAGGAGGCCCTGGGTCTGCCCTTCGCCGCCCGCGAGAGCGCCCTGGAGGCCCTACGCGCCGACATCCGCGTGGCGTTCGGTCTGCCCGTGGCGGGGACCGCCGGGGGAGCCGCGTGACGCTCGCCTGCCCGACCGCCCGCGCCTTCCTCGCTCGGCCCAGGGCGGCGCACCCGGCCCCCCTCGACTTCGCGGTGGTGGGCCTGAACCACCAGACGGCCCCCGTCGAGGTCCGCGAGCGTGCCGCCGTGCGCGCCAGCGACGAGGCTGCCATTCTGGCCACGCTCTCCCGCCACGCCGCCGGGGTGATGCTTCTGGCCACCTGCAACCGCACCGAGGTCTACCTCACGGGGCTGTGCGGCGATCCCGTGCGCGCCTTCGAGGACGCCTGGGGCGACAGCCTGGACGAGTACCTGTACGTGTACCGGGGGGACGCCGCCGTCACCCACCTCTACCGGGTCGCCGCCGGGCTCGACAGCTTGGTGATCGGCGAGACGCAGATCCAGGGGCAGGTCAAGCGGGCCTGGCAGGCCGCCTCTGAACGTCACCCGGGCGGCAAGCTCCTGAACAAGATCGCCCAGGGCGCCCTCGCCGCCGGGAAGCGGGTGCGCGCGGAGACGGGCCTGAGCGACAAGGTGGTCAGCGTGTCGAGCGCCGCCGTGGAACTCGCGCAGGCGGCCCTCGGCGACCTCACGAGCCGCACCGCCCTGATCATCGGCGCGGGCGAGACCGCCGAGCTGACGCTGACCCACCTGCGTGCGGCGGGGGTGCGCGACGTGATCGTCGTCAACCGCACCGAGGCCCGCGCCCGCCAGCTTGCCGAGAAGGTGGGGGGCCGCGTCTGCGCCGTCGAGTACCTCCACGAGGTTCTGCCCGAGGCCGACGTGGTCATCGCGTCGAGCGCCGCACCCCACCACGTCCTCCACGGCGAGGGCGTTCGCACCGCCCTGGAGGACCGCCCCAGTCGCCCGATGTTCCTGATCGACATCAGCGTGCCGCGCATCCTCGACCCCGACATCTCGGGCGTGCCGGGCGCCCACCTCTACAACCTCGACGACCTTACCGCCATCGTGAGCCGCAACCTGCAAAGCCGCCGCGACGCCCTGCCCCACGCCGAGGCGATCATCCGCGAGGCGGCCTCCGACCTCGCCCGCTGGCACCTCACGCGCGAGGCGCAACTGGAGCGTCAGCGGCGGGAGCAGTTGGCGGCGAGCAACTGAGGGTGAGTGGGTGGGGGCACGCCTTGCCCACCTTTCGTTTTCACGCCATGGGGGACGGGGAGAGCATTTTCCGCCGTCCACTAGCCACTCCTGACATGTTGCAGATTTGAAAAATGACGTGTGGAACGCGTTTATGGCCCCATAGTGGGGTGTGTATCCAAAAGAACAGCGTTCCAGACAGCTTTATTCTGACAGCCTGCCCTGCTTTTCTCGCAAGCAGCACCGGGAATCCTTCGAGGTCTTCCTCGACCTGCTGCCGGAACGGGCGAGTGTCAAGTTCCCCTCGGCCCTCAGCCACTTTCTCAACCACGCGGCCTGGGACACCCGACAACTCTGCCTCTCTCAACGGGTTGCAGCTCAGGTCCGCTCCGTTCAAGCCAAGACCCTGCCCGGTTTGCGGCTCCGCGTCGTGCTCGCCGTCCTTGCTCACAACCTCGGCAAGCCCTAAACGGCGTTCTCCATTGCTCATGCCGCCTCCTCCCGTTGCGTCTCCTGTCCCTGGATACCCCGACCTCTACAGGCCGAGTTGCTACACTGCCCCTCGTCATGAATGCCAAGGTCATTGTGGTCACGTCGGGCAAGGGGGGCGTGGGAAAGACCACGACCACCGCGAACATCGGCGCGGCGCTCGCCCGCCTGGGTGAAAAGGTCGTCGTGATCGACGTGGACGTGGGGTTGCGCAACCTCGACGTGGTGATGGGGCTCGAATCCCGGGTGGTCTTCGACCTGATCGACGTGATCGAGGGCAAGTGCCGCCTCTCCCAGGCCCTGATCCGCGACAAGCGGGTGGAGACGCTCTACCTCCTGCCCGCCTCCCAGACGCGCGACAAAGACGCCCTCGACGCCGAGGTCTTTCGCGCAGCGGTGCGGCAACTCATCGAGGAGGAGGGCTTCGACCGGGTGCTCATCGACTCGCCCGCCGGAATCGAGTCGGGCTTCAAGACTGCCGCCGCCCCCGCCGAGGGCGCCCTGGTGGTCGTGAACCCGGAAGTCTCCTCGGTGCGCGACGCCGACCGGATCATCGGGCTGCTCGAAGCCCAGCAGGTCCGGGAAATTCGGCTGGTGATCAACCGATTGCGGCCCAAGATGGTCGCCAGCGGGAACATGCTCTCCGAGGCGGACGTGCTGGAGATCCTGGGGGTCAAGCCCATCGGCGTGATTCCCGAGGACGAGGGCATCCTGGTGAGCACGAACGTGGGCGAGCCCGCCGTGCTCGGCAAGACGAAGGCAGGAACGGCCTTTATGGACACCGCCCGGCGCCTCAAGGGGGAGGACGTGCCGTACCCCAATCTGGAAGAGAACCGGGGGTTCATCGCCATGCTGCGCCGTCTGTTCGGGGGGGCCTGACATGTTCTCGTGGCTCAGGGGCAAGCGCAGCAAGGAGACGCTCAAGGACCGCCTCGAACTCGTCCTCGCCTACGACCGCGCGCAGATTCCTCCCGGCAAGGTGGACGCGTTGAGAAACGACCTGCTGGAGGTCGTGCGGCGGTACTTCCCCGCCGGGAACAGCAACGTGGAGGTCGAGCAGCGCGGCGATCAGGTGGTACTGACGGCGAGCATCGCCCTCGACGAGCGGCCGGAGAACACGGGACGCCCGGGGCGCTGAGGGAGGGGCGCGCGAGGGCCGGGGCGAGGTGAAAGCCCCGGCCCTCCAGCTTGAGACCCCCGATCAACCCTCGTCCACCCGAAGCGGCTCCGGCGGCCAGCCGTGTTCCTGGGCCTTCAGCACAAGCCGCGCGACGGCTGCCGGTCGAACGTCGTGGCGGGTAAGGTCGTCAAGGGGAAGCCAGACGGGCTTGTAGGTGCCGCGTTCCGGGGGGAGGTCGCCCACGTACTCTTCCCCGGTTCCGGCGCCCCAGGTGCCGTCAAGAGGCTCACAGGTCAAAAAGCTCTGGGTGTTTCCCTGAAAAGACACCTGAGCGACGCAGGTCAGGGTGCGGACCCTCAGGCCCGTCTCCTCCAGCATCTCGCGCTCGGCCGCCTCTTGGGGCGTCTCGCCGGTCTCCACTCCGCCTCCCGGGAAGAGGAAATACGTGTGGCCCTGGCGGACGCGGCGGATGAGGGCCACCCGACCCTCCTGCACGAGGAGGACGGCGGCCCGGTGGCGGGAGAGGGGCGTGGAGGTGGACATACGGCATTCCACCAGATTCCAGCGCACCGTGGCCGGGCGGGGCCCTCGCGGCACCCTTTCACCCGCCCGGCCGCTCGCCCCCTTAGCCTGGGGGGGTGATCGAGCCGTGAACCTGAAGTACGACCTGCGCTTCCCCCTGGTGGTCGCCGCCCTGCTGGTGGTCGGCCTGATGACGGTCAGCACGGCGGCCCTGAGCCCCAAGGCGGCCCCCGGCATCTTTCCCAAGCAGGTGATCGGCGCCCTGCTCGCCGCCCTGCCCGTCCTCGGGCTGTGGTGGGCGGGGCGGGACCGGGCCTACCGCGCCGCGCCGTACTTCTACGCGGGGGCGCTCCTGCTTCAGGCGAGCACCTTTGTCATCGGCAAGGAGGTGAACGGCCAGCAGAACTGGATCGTGGTCGGCCCGGTGCAGTTCCAGCCCCTCGAACTCCTGAAATTCGCGCTGATCCTGATGCTGCCGGTCGTGCTGCGAAACAGGTATCAGGGGGTCAAGACGTACGCGGCGGCCCTCGCGGTCTTCCTCCCCGCCCTCGCCCTGGTGGTCTTGCAGGACTTCGGGGGGGCGCTCGTGCTCGGCGTCATGTTCGGGGTGATGATGCTCGCCGCGCGTCTTCCCTGGTGGCACGCCCTGCTCGCGGTCGTCGCCCTGGGCGTCACCTTTCCCACCCTGGTCTACCCGCACCTGGAACCCTATCAACAAAAGCGCCTGACGATCTTCCTCGACCCCTACCAGGACCCGCGCGGGGCGGGGTATCAGGTCATCCAGAGCACCATCGCAGTTGGGTCAGGCGGGGTTCAGGGCAAGGGGTACCAGCAGGGCTCGCAGTCGCACAACGGCTTCCTGCCCGAGGCGCACACCGACTTCGCCTTCTCCTCGTGGGCGGAGGAACAGGGGCTGGTGGGCGGGCTCGCCGTCCTCGTGCTGTACGGGGCACTGTTCTGGCGGCTGTCGGGCATGGCCGCCGAGTCGCCACGCTTGCAGGATCAGATTCTCTTCGCGGGCGTGCTGGGGCAACTCGGCGCGCAGGTGCTCGAAAACGTGGGGGCGGCGCTGGGCCTGCTGCCGCTCACCGGCGTGACCCTGCCCCTGATCAGCTACGGCCTGAGCAGCCTGGTGAGCACCCTCGCCACGCTGGGGCTCGCCTACGTGGTGTACCGGGACCGCTACGGTGGGGTGATCTAGGGGTTGAGGCCGGGAGCGCACAAACGGTCAGGTGCTTCCCGCTCCCCCGGCTTACGCTAACGGGGCATGGGGACTCCAGGGGGAAAGGACCGGGCCGGGGCCCTCCTCGCCCTGCTGCTGGCCGAACTCGGCGAGGCGCGGCGGGGGGAGGAGGTGGCGCGCGGGGCGAATCTCAGCCGCTCGCACGCGGCGCGGCTTTTCCGGGAACGTTTCGGGGAGAGCCCGGCGGCCTTTCGCCGTCGGCTGACGCTGGAACGGGCGGCGTGGACGCTGCGGCACACGGCGGGCAGCGTGACGCAGATTGCGCTGGAGGCGGGCTTCGACTCCCTGGAGGGCTTCACGCGCGCCTTCGCCCGGGCCTACGGCACCTCGCCCAGCCTGTACCGCCGCGCGGGGCTGCGCTCTCACCTCCTGCCCGCGCCGAGCAACATCCACTTTCAGCCCCTCGGTGCCGCCATGCGAACGGAGGATCACATGGACCTGCTCGACCACCTGCTCGCCTTCGACGAGGCGTTCGTCCGCCAGGCGCTCGCGCACGCCCGCACCCTGCCCGACCGGGCGCTCGACACGCCGCTGGGGGAAGCGCAACCTCTGGACTTCGAGGCGCCCGACCGCACCCTGCGGGACCTGCTCGACAAGCTGGTCTTCAACAAGGAGGTCTGGGTGGCGGCGGTGCGCGGCGGCGACTTGCCCCCCGAGAGCCGGGACCGCACCCCGGACGGGTTGGAGGCGCGGCTGAACGTTGCCTTTCCCGCGTTCCGCGCCCTCGCCCGGGAGGTGCAGGCGGAAGGCCGGTGGCGTCAGACCTTCGTGGACGCCCTGTGTGAGCCACCCGAAGTCTTCCCCTACGGCGGGATGCTGGCCCACGTCCTCACCGTGGACGCGCACCGCCGCCACCTCCTGAGCGCGTGGTTGTGGCGGCTGGGGGTGCGGCTGGACGCCGACCCGATGCTCTTCGGCGCTCTGCCCACTCCGCCTCTGGGCCAGGTCGTCCCGGCGGAGGAGCGGGCGTGAGCGGTCCACTCTCAGGCCAGGTCGCCCTGGTCACGGGCGCCTCGCGCGGGTTGGGGCGGGCAACCGCGCTGGAACTCGCGGCGGCAGGTGCCCATATCATCGTGACGGCGCGCAGCACGCGGGGGCAGAGCACGCAGGCGACGCTGCCCCAGACGACGGTTGACGACACGGCCGACGCTATCCGCGCGGCGGATGGTCAGGCCACGCCGCTGAGGTGCGACCACACCGACCCCGCGCAGGTCGAGGCCGTCATCCGGCACATCGCGGTCACGCACGGGCGGCTGGACGTGCTGGTCAACAACGCCTGGGGCGCGCACGACAGGCACGGGGTCGGCGGCGGCCCGGAACTCTGGGATGAACCTCTGGAACAACTGCGGATCATGCTGCTGGCGGGAGCCTATAGCGATTACGTCACCAGCCTGCTGTCCTTGAAACACTTCATGGCCGGGCAGGGGCGCGGCCTGATCGTCTCCACCACCTGGCACACCGAAGAGCCGCCGGGCTGGCTGCCCTACGAGGTCAGCAAGGCGGCAAAAAATCGCCTCGTCTACACGCTCGGGCACAAGTTGCGTGACCGGGGGATCGCGGTGGTCGGGGTCGCGCCCGGGTGGATGCGAACCGAACTGATGCTCCAGCACCACACCGAGCAGGAACTCGCCGGGCAGACCGAGACGCCCCACTACGCCGCCCGGGGCATCGTCGCCCTGGCCCGCGATCCCCAGGTTTCACGGCACACCGGGCGCATTCTCGACGTGGGTGAGCTGGCGGACCTCTACGGTGTGACCGATCTGGACGGCACGCAGCCTCAGTGGTACGCCCGTCACTTGGAAGGGCGTGCGGGCGGCTGAGCGCGGAGGAGTGTCCTCTTCCGGTAACGTATCCCATGCGCTTCATCGGCCTCGACCTCGCCTGGTCTGTCCGCAACCCCACGGGCGGCGCCGTCATCGAAGGGGACGTGTCGGGTGGGTCCTTGCTGGAGACGGCCCTCCTCTCCGACGACGCGAGTGTCCTCGCCTTCGTCGAGAGTCATGCGGGGGACGGCCCGGCCATCGTCGCCATCGACGCGCCGCTCACCGTGCCCAACGTGACCGGGCGCCGTCCCGCCGAGGCGGAGGTCGGAGCCGTATTCGGCCGCTTCCAGGTGGCGGCGCATCCCACGAACCGGACCCGGCTGGCCGATGCGGCGGGCGTCGTTCGGGGGGAAGCGCTGACACAGGCGCTTACGGCGCGCGGCTTCACCCATGATCCCCGCATCCCTGCCGGGCAACCCCTCCGCCGCGTGGTCGAGGTCTACCCTCACCCGGCGACGGTCGCGCTGTTCGGGCTGGGCCGCACCCTGAAGTACAAGAACAAGGGGCAGGCGCGCGAGGTGCTGGACGCCGCGTGGGTCGCCCTCCACGGCCACCTCGCCGCACTGGAACGGGCTGACCCGCCGCTGATGGGCCTCGGCGCCCACCTTTCCGTCAACCCCGCCGCCCTGCGCGGTCGCGCCCTCAAGGACCACGAGGACCGCACCGACGCCATCCTCTGCGCCTATATCGCCCTGTACGCCCACCGCTGGGGCCTGGAGCGGAGCGAGGTGCTGGGCACCCTGGAGGGCGGGTACATCCTCACGCCGACCCTGCCGGAGAGGTGGAGCGCAGCCAGGGCCCAGGCGGTGACCGCATGACTCTCCCCGACGGCGCCTTCGAGCCGGGCTCCCGCGCCGGGTGGCGGGCATGGCTTGACGCTCACCATGAGACGGAAAAGGGCGTGTGGCTCGTGCTGCGCAAGAAGTCGGCGGGCCCGGTGAACCTCAGCGCAGCCGAGGCGGTGGAGGAGGCCCTGTGCTTCGGCTGGATCGACAGCACGGGGCGCAAACTCGACGGGGCGCGCTCCATGCTCTACCTCGCGCCCCGCAGGCCCCGGAGCGGTTGGAGCGCGGTGAACAAGGCCCGGATCGAGCGGATGCAGGCGGCGGGCCAGATGACCCCGGCGGGTCAGGCGAAGATCGACGCGGCGATTCTGGATGGCTCGTGGACCCTCCTAGACTCGGTGGACGCGCTGGAGGTGCCGCCCGACCTGGAGACGGCGCTGATGGAGGAGACGGGCGCGCGGGAGAGGTGGGACGCCTTTCCCCGCAGCGCGAAACGGGGCATCCTGGAGTGGATCACGCAGGCCAAGACTTCCGCCACCCGCGAGAAACGGGTGCGCGAGACGGCGACCCTGGCGGCGCGGGGCGAGCGGGCGAACCAGTGGCGCCGGGGGGCAGGGTGACCGCCGAGGAGATCATCCGCCTGCTGGGGTTGGAGCCGCACCCCGAGGGCGGGCACTACGTCCAGATTCACTCGGACGCGCGGGAGATGGACGGGCGGCCTGTCTGCACCTCCATCTACTTCCTGCTGCGGGCGGGCGAGGTCTCGCACTGGCACCGGGTGGACGCGACCGAGGTCTGGTGCCATCACGCGGGGGCGGCGGTGGAACTGTCGATGTGGGAGGGAGGAGCGGTTCGCCGCCTGCGCCTGGGGTCCGATCTCGCGGGCGGCGAGCGTCCTCAGGGCGTCGTGCCTGCTTACGTCTGGCAGAGCGCGCGTTCCCTGGGCGAGTGGAGCCTGGTGGGCTGTGTGGTGGCCCCGGGGTTCCGGTTCGGCAGCTTCAAGTTGGCCCCACCCGGCTGGGTGCCGCCCGGTTGAGGCGTCCGCTGCGTCACCTCTCCCTTAACCGCCTCTGAATCTGATGGGCGGCTTACCCTCGACTCGCTAGATTGGTCCGCATGGAATACCGCAACCTCGGCAAGAGCGGCCTCAAGGTCTCGGAGGTCTCTCTCGGCGGCTGGGTCACCTTCGGGCAGACCGTCAACGACCAGAGCATGGTGCGCGAGATCGTCATGAAGGCCTACGAGGAGGGCGTGAACTTCTTCGACCAGGCCGACGTGTACGCGCGTGGCAAGTCCGAGGAGTTGATGGGCGCCGTGCTGCGCGAGTTGCCCCGCCACACCCTCGTGATCTCCTCCAAGGTCTTCTGGCCAATGAGCGACGACGTGAATGACCGGGGCCTCTCGCGCAAGCACATCCTGGAGAGCATCGACGGGAGCCTCAGGCGCCTGGGCACCGACTACCTCGACATCTACTTCGCCCACCGCTACGACGAGACGGTCCCGATGGAGGAGATCGTCATGGCCTTCGATCAGGTCGTTCGCTCGGGCCGCGCGATGTACTGGGGCACGTCGATGTGGCCTGCCGCCCGCATCGCCCAGGCGGTCGAGTTCGCCAGGGCGCACGGCCTCCACGCTCCCGTCACCGAGCAGCCCGAGTACTCCATGCTGCGGCGCGACCGGGTGGAGAAGGAAATCCTGCCCTACACCGAAGAGGCGGGCGTCGGCCTCGTCGTGTGGAGCCCGCTGGCGATGGGCCTCTTGACCGGCAAGTACGATCAGGGCCGTCCCGAGGGTGCCCGCCTCAGCGACAACGAGAACTGGGGCAAAAACTTCCTGACTGAGGAGAATATCCAGAAGGTGCGCGACCTGAAGCCCGTCGCCGACGGCCTGGGGGTCACCCGCGCGCAACTCGCCCTCGCCTGGATTCTGCGGCAGAAGGGCGTGAGCAGCGTCATCACCGGGGCCACCCGGGTCGAGCAGATCGAGGAGACCGTGAAGGGGGCGGGCGTCAGGCTCGACGCGGATGTGCTGGGCCGGATCGACGACATCCTGACGCGCTGAGGCGGGAAGGAAACGGGGCAGGGGGTGGGGGAGGAGTCCGGCCCTCTGCTTAATCTGATTTGCCTCCAGTGAGACGAGACGTGATCACCAGCCGCCACGTTCACAGCCATGTCGTTCCCCGGTACTCGGCGGCACGGTCCTCCGCGTCCCTCCGCTTCGAGGACCCGGACTACCCGGCGCACTACGCGGGCCCGTCCGCCGTTCGGCACCTCGACGAGAACATGGGGAGGCGTTAGCGAACGCCCTCCGGCGCGAGTACGGGAGGCTGGAGCCGTCATGAGGGGGTGACCGAGGCCGCATCTTCCCGTGGGGAGGTTCAAGACCTTCCTTATCCTTTGGCCTTTCTTTGCAACCTTAGACGCACGCCGTGACCTGTCCGCGCCTCTATCCTGACCGGATGGCGGCTATCGAAACGCGGGAGTTGCGCAAGGAGTACCGGGGGCGGGCGGTCGTGGACGGCCTGAGCCTCACGGTGGGGGAGGGGGAGGTCTTCGGCTTCCTGGGACCGAATGGGGCGGGCAAGAGCACCACCGTCAAGATGCTCCTCGGCCTCGTCCACCCCTCGGGCGGGGAGGTGCGGGTGCTGGGCGGGCGGCCCTCCGACCCGGCGGTGCGGGCCCGCCTGGGCTTCCTGCCCGAGCAGTTCCGCTTTCAGACCTGGATGACCGCCGAGGAGTTCCTGCGCTTCCACGGGCGGCTGGCGGGTCTGAGGGCGGACGAGACCCGCGCCCGCGTGCCGCAGGTCCTCGAAACCGTAGGACTCGGCGGGCGCGGCGGTGAGGCTATGAGCGGCTACTCCAAGGGGATGCTCCAGCGCGCAGGCCTGGCGGCGGCGATCCTGGCCCGGCCCCGCCTCGTCTTTCTGGACGAGCCGACCTCAGCGCTCGACCCCATCGGCCGCGTCGAGGTGCGGGAGATCATCGAGCGGCTGAAGGCCGAGGGCGTGGCGGTGTTCCTGAACTCGCACCTGCTGTCGGAGGTCGAGCAGGTGTGCGACCGGGTGGCGTTCGTCAAGGCCGGTCGGGTGCTGCGTCAGGGCACCATGCGAGAACTGATGGGAGGCGTTCTCCCGGTGGACCTGCGGGTAGACCACCTCTCGCCCGGCCTGCTCGCCGTGCTGGGGCAGATCGGCGAGGTGCGGCACACCGACACCAACACCCCGGGCCGCGCCGCCGTGGAGTTGTGGCTGGAGCGCGAGGAGAGCCTGCCCGCCCTCGCCGACGCCGTTCACGCCCACCGCGCCCGGCTGTACGCCCTGAGCCCCCGCCGCCCGGACCTCGAAACCATGTTTCTCGAACTCATCGAGGACACGCCGGAGGCCGCGCGCACCGTCCGCACCCCGGAGGTGGCCCGTGCGTAACGCCCTCCTCCTCGCCGAACTCAGCCTGCGCGAGGCGGTTCGCAAGCGGCTGGTCATCGTGCTGCTGCTGCTCACCGCCGCCTTCCTGGGCTTCTACCTGTACGGCGTCGTGCGGCTGGAGCAAACCCTCGACCAGCGGGCGCTCGACGCGGGGCTCGACGGGCGCAGCGTGAACGGGGCGGCGAACGCACCCGTCATGTACGCGACCATCTTCGGGATGTATCTCGTGTACTTCCTGGGGACGCTGATGGCGGTGCTCTCCACCGTCGGCGCCGTGAGCGGGGACGTGGAGAGCGGGGTGATGCAGAGCGTGATCGCGCGGCCGATCAGCCGGGCGCAGCTCGTCCTCGGGCGCTGGCTGGGCTTCACGGTGGTCAACGTGGGGTACGTCGCGCTGATCAGCGTCGCGCTGCTGGGGGGCATCCGGCTGATCACAGGGTTCGTGCCGCCCGCCCCGGTGCCCGCCGTCTTGCTCATCCTGCTCGCCATCGCGCTGACGACCGCGCTGACGGTGCTCGGCAGCACGCTCTTCACCACGCTCGCCAATGGGATTGGCGTCTTCGTGCTGTACGGGGTGGGATTCGCGGGGGGCATCATGGGCAGCATCGCCTCCTTCGCGGACAGCCCCACCCTGACCACCCTCAGCCGCCTCGCCAATATCCTGATGCCCACCAACGCCCTGTGGTTGGGGGCGACCTATCACCTCCAGCCCGAGGTGCTGCTGAGCTTCGCCAACGCGGCGCGTGGGGCCAACCCCTTTTTCAGCACCGAACCCATCGCGGCGAACCTGCTGGGCTGGGCCCTCGTCCTGACCGTGCTCGCCGTCGCCACCGCGATGTGGCACTTCAGTCGCCGCGATCTCTGACCCGTCAGCGGTCCGCCTCCTCGGGGGGGAGGGGCACCGCGCGCCAGTCGGCCTCGGCGGTGTCGTCGTTGCCCTGGGCGCCCGGTCCCGCCGTGTCGTGGCAGGTAAAGCTCATCAGGGGCCAGGTGACGCGGCCCTCTCGCAAATTCATGACGTACACCCCATGTTCGGCCGCGCCGGGAGCACGGCTGGTGGCCGTCTGGTACCGCACCTCCAGCCGCTCTCCCGGGCCCACCTCGGGGAGGCTCGACTCCGTGACGACGCCCTCGAAGGCTCGTCCCGGATCGTGAACGTCGCCGCGCCACGCGCCACGCAGTTCGATCACCGCGTTCGTGAAGCTCCAGTTCTCCTGAGTCATGCCCCAGGGAAGCTCAGGGCCCGGTGAAGGGGATGTGATTCCTCAAGCTCTCCTAGACACGGAGGGGGCCCGCGACGGGTGTATCGCGGGCCCCTCCAAGCGTGCGCTCCGGGTCAGAGGTCCAGGGGGTCGGGCATCTCGGAGGCGGCCCGGCCCTCCTCCTCGCGGTGCTTGTTGATGAACCCCTTCTCACGGGCCGGGAGGTTGCCCTGGCTGGCGGTCGAGTCGCCGAGGTCGGGCCGCTCGTCGCTGTGCTGCACGGTGGGGTCGTGGGTCGTGGGGACGCTGGGGTCACGGTCGGTCATACGGGTCTCCTGGGGGCGGGGCATGGCGTCGGGGATGGTGGGCTCGGTGCCCCGGGCGGTGGTGATGACGACCCGGGGGCTCGATTCCGGGGCAGACGGCCGAGCGACGGGGAGCAGATCAGCCGAGTCCTCCGGGTGGGGCTCGCCGCCCTCCGCGTGGTCCCCGCCCAGCTCGCGCATCAGGCGTTCGCGGGCGCCGATCTCGTCGTCGACGCGGCGGATGTCGTCGCGGATGCCCTGGAGGATGCCCACGTCGGCCCCCGCGTGGTACGAGCGGCCCAGCCGGGCATACAGCAGGTCGAGTTCGCGGGTGAGCTGGAACACCTCCAGGCGCAGCCGCGCGATCTGCGCGACCTCCTCGCCCCGGCGCTGCACCCGCCCGGCTCCCCGGCGCACGCTGTTCAGGATGTTGTCCAGCATGGCGTGATTTTCTCCCCCCCTCCCGGAAGGCGGGTGAGGGGGCCCTTAAAGAACCGCCACACCCTTCACCGTCGGCGCGCCACCGGCTCCCGCTCCACCGGCTCGGCGAGCAGGTGCGCGAGCGCGAGGGGAATCGCCGCGTCCCAGCCCTGCGGGTGGCAGGCGGCGGGGTAGGGGACAGGGGGACCGTTCTCCCGGGGAAAGCCCGCGAACAGTTCGCTGAGGCGGTGATCGGGCGCCCAGCGCGCCGCGTCGAACAGCGCCCGGGTGACCTGAAAGGCCTCGGCGTGCAGGCCGTAGCGGGCCATTCCAAGCGCCGCGACCGCCGTGTCGTGGGGCCACACGCTGCCGTTGTGGTAGGAGACCGGGTTGTAGCGTATTTCCTTCACCCCCAGCGTGCGGATGCCCCAGCCGCTCCACAGCTCGTCCCCCAGCGCCGTGCGGGCGACCTGCTCGGCAAACTCGGGGGGGATAATCCCGGTCCAGAGGGTGTGCGCCGGGTTCGAGACGAGGACGCGCAGGGGCCGCTTGTCCCCGTTCAGCCCGTGGACGTAGTAGCCGCGCTCGGGCCACCAGAAGGTGCGCTGGAAGGTCTCGCGCAGGGTCTGGGCCCGCCCCTCCCACTCCGTCGCGCGTTCCAGTTCCCCGAGCAGGCGGTACATCCGGGCGGCGGCGAGATAGGCGGCGTAGGCGTAGCCCTGCACCTCGATCACGGCGACGTGGCCGCTCACATCCACCCCGCCTTCGGTGAAGGTGGAGTCGCCGCTGTCCTTCCACACGGCGTTCGTGATGCCGTGGGGGTCGGGGGTGTACTCGATCAGGCCGTCGCCGTCCGGGTCGCCCAGGGTGGTCAGCCACTCCAGCGCCGCCTCCCAGTTGGGGCGCAACTCGCGGGCGAGGTCGGGCCGCTGGCGGCTGAGTTCGCCCACCAGCCAGACGAAGAGGGGCGTGGCGTCGGCGGTCGCGTAGTACGGGCGGTGAGGGGTGTGGCCCAGCCGGGTGAGTTCGCCCACCCGCTCCTCGTGCATGATCTTGCCGGGCTCCTCCAGCGTGACGGGGTCGTGTCTCTTCCCCTGCCGCGCGGCGAGGAAGCGGGCGACCGTCACGGCGAGTTCGGGGCGGTGTTCGTGCACCAGCAGAGCGATGATCAGGCTGTCGCGGCCAAAGGGGGCGACGAACCACGGCAGTCCCGCCGCCGGGAAGGGGCCGAACTCGGTGTGGAAACTCAGGCTCCGCAGGTCCTGCACGCTCCGTTCCACGATTTGCGCGTCGCGGGGATCGGGCAGCGTCACGGGCGGACGTAGGGCCGCGTACTCCCGGGCGAGGGCGTCCGGGTCACCGGGGGTGGGCTCCTCGTCCCCCTGGAGGGGGAAGACGCTGACCTTGACCTCGGTGTCCTCGCTGATCTCCCAGGCGAGCGCCTGACCGTCCCAGGTGGGCGACGGGCTGGCCTGCACGAGCGTCCGGCAGCGCAGGCCGTCCCCGGCGGTGTAGCTGAACTCCACCCCGTCGGGAAGGGCACGCGTCTCCACCTCCCGGGGGCCTATGCCCTTGGGCCAGCCCCGCACCTCGAACATGTCGAGGAAGTCGGCGCCGAGTTCGAGGGTCAGGCGGTGGGCGCCGGGCTCGTAGAGGGTGACGCGCAGCCCGTCGCGCAGCTCGGTCCCGGTGACGGTGAGGTCGCGGGTGAGGCCGACGCGCATGGTGTAGCCCACGTCGGCGTTCGCGGCCTGCTCGTGGAGCCAGAAGGGCCACCGTTCGTGGAGGACGAGGTGTTGCGGGGGCTGGCCGTCCAGCCGCCAGGCGTAGCGGGACAGGAAGCGGGTGTCGCGGCGGTACAGGCCGCCCTCCTCGCCGACGGCCTGATAGTGGCGGTTGCCGACGAGGTAGAGGTCGTTTTCCTTGAGGACGGTGCGGGTGCTCAGCATAGGGGTCTTTCTGGTTGAGGCGGGCGGGTGTGGCTCATCCCTTGACGGCGCTGTCGGCCCCGGTGTCCACGAAGTAACGCTGGAAGATCACGAAGATGATGATGACCGGGATGGCGCTGAGGATGGCGCCCGCCAGGATCAGCCCGTAGTCGCCCTGCCCGCCGTACAGTTGTCGGAAGTTCGACAGGCCGACCGTCAGGGTGAAGTTGGTGTTCTCGCGCAGGATGATCAGCGGCCAGAAGAAGTCGTTCCACGCCCCCTGGAACTGGGTGATCGACAGCGCGATCAGGGCCGGGCCCGCCTGCGGCAGCATCACCCGCCAGAAGGTCGTGAAGGGCCCCGCCCCGTCGATGCTCGCGGACTCCTCCAGCTCGCGCGGCATCCCCTCGAAAAACTGCTTCATCAGGAACACGCCGCCCGCCGCGACGAGGCCGTTGAACCACAGGCCCCAGATGTTGAGCAGGTTCAGGTCCTTGAGCAGCACGTAGTTGCTGATCAGGTTGACCTGTGGAGGCACCATCTGGGCGAACAGCACCGCCCCGATGAAGACCAGGTTCTTGCCGGGAAAGTTCAGCCGGGCGAGCGCGTACCCGGCGAGCGAGCAGAACACGACGGCGGCGATCACCCGCAGGAAGGCGTACAGGAACGAGTTGAGCACCCACTTCAGGAACAGGCTGTTCCCCGTCGCCGGGTTGGTCGTCTCGTTGAAGGCGCGCCGGTAGTTGTTGAAGGTGTAGCCCAGGACGCCCGGGGTAACGTTGCGGTACGCCAGCGAGCGCCCGAAGTTCTGGCGGTCGGAGGGCGGCAGCGTGCTGCTCTCCAGGCTCTGCCCACGCTGCACGTCCACCTGAAGCGGCGTGCGCTCG
The DNA here is from genome assembly GCF_025997855.1 of Deinococcus aetherius. NCBI lineage: Bacteria > Thermotogati > Deinococcota > Deinococci > Deinococcales > Deinococcaceae > Deinococcus > Deinococcus aetherius. Next base: position 2,951,149 of record NZ_AP026560.1, on the reverse strand, counting down.
AAGGTCGGCCCGCGCAGGTAGTAGCGCCCGCCGTTTTCCACGAGTTCGACGGGCTGGTACTGGTTGAGGTTGAACTGCACCGCCTGCGCCTCCGGGGTGTCGAGCGTGACCGGCACGACCTGCCCGTTCTCCAGCCGGGCGCTGAGGGTGTCGGTGGGGGCGGTGAGCTGCCCGGTCACCACTCGGCCGGTCTGCCGGGTCAGCGCCGGGTAGCGCACGGTGATGCGGTAGGAACGCGTCTCGCCGACGCTGCCCGTAGGGGTGACCTGCACCTGCGCGAAGTCGCGCGCCTGCGCGTAGCGGGCGATGCTCACCAGGCTGACGGGCTGGTACGGAAAGAGCGCGACCGTCGGCGGGGCCTGCGGGGCGCCCTGCGGCGAGCGCACCGACACGTCGAAGTTCACCGTGCGGCCCGGAGAGAGCCCCCCGTTCCAGCCGTCGCCCCCGCCCTGCACGCCGAGGTTATAGGCGGCGCCGATGTACCGGGCGCTGAGCTGCGGAATCGCCAGCCGGGGCGGGTACTCGTTGGGGTCGTCCTTCATGGAACTGAGTAAGCCCATCAGGAACGGCCCCAGGAAAAAGAGGCTCATGACGAGCATAAAGGCGTAGAGCCAACCGGCCCGGGCCCAGCGGCGGCGGGCCAGCCAGCGGTCGTCCGCCCGGGCGGCGGGGGCCGGGGCATTGGGCGCCTGCAAAACGGTCATAGAGCCCTCCCGCGCGTTCCCGGGGGCATCAGCGCACCTCCGAGGGGAAGAAGCGGCGCTGGACGAAGACCATCACCAGGATGATCAGCGCCAGGATGATCGCCGCCGCCGCCGCGAGGTTGACGGGCGCGGCCCCGGCCTTGAAGGTGTTGGTGTAGACGTAGTACGCCAGGGTGATCAGGGTGTCCTGCGGCGCCGCCGAGCCGATCACCGCCACCTGGTCGAACATCTGCATCGTGCCGATGAGTCCCACCGTCACCACGTAAAAGGTCACCGGGCGCAGGTTGGGCACCGTCACGTTCATCAGCTTCTGGAACGGCGTGGCCCCGTCGATGTCGGCGGCCTCGTACAGCGCGCCGGGGATGTTCTGGAGCCCTGCCAGGAAGAACAGCATCAGCGTGGGCACGGTGGTGAAGGTGTTCTGGATGATGACGACGAGCAGCGGAATGCTCAGCACCCGCGCCCCGCCCAGCGTGATCCACTTGTCGGCGAAATACTGGTAGTCGAAGGGCGGCACCTCGCGCACGCCCGTCACCCCGGCCCACACCAGCCCCGCCGTCACCGCCAGGGACGAGAGCGCGCTCACCACCGCCAGCGCCGGGTCGGTCCAGCGCGCGGGCAGGCCGCTGCGGCGCTCCAGCAGCACCTGGATCACCTGCGCGACCACCAGCCCGACCAGAAAGGTGAGGACCAGCGGCTGGTACGCCTGCCACTGGGTGATCAGGTAGTTGGCGATGCCGCGCTGCTGGAAGAGCCACAGGAAGATCAGGGTGATCACCACGGAGCTGGTGATCGACGGCATGTACCACGCCGAGCGGAAAAAGGCCATCCCGCGCAGCTTGTTGTTCAGCGCGACGGCCATCAGCAGGGCGAAGATGGTCTGGAGCGTCGTGGTGACGACGGCGAAGATCAGACTGTTCGCCAGCGCCCGCTGGAAGGAGGGGTCGTCCACGACCTGCGTGTAGGGCCGCACGCCGATGAGGCTGGGGTTGTTGAAGAGGTTGAAGTCGGTGAAGGAGTAGTAGATCGCCCGCGCGAAGGCGTAAAAGAAAAAGACCGCCGTGGAGATCAGGAACGGCGCGAGAAACAGGTAGGCGGTCGCGGTGGACTGGCCCCTTCGGAACATAGAACCCTCCCGGTGGAGACGGGGGCCCAGGCGCGCGGCCCGGGCCCCCCGCGACGCCCTCAGCGGCTCTGGAAGGTGGTCATGTCCGCCTGCGCCTTTTTCAGCGCGTCGGCGGCGCTGCGCTGCCCGCTCAGCACCGAGGCGAGCGCCTCGTTGATGGGCTTGGCCCAGTCGGTACCCTTGGGCCCGAAGGTGAAGGCCCGGACGTTCCCGTCGTCGGCCCCCTGGAAGACCAGCCTCGCGTTCTGGGCGCCGGGATCGGTCTTCTTGAAGTAGGCGCTGCTTTGCAGCGAGGTGCGGCTGGGAATGGCGAGGCCCTGCTGGAGCACGTACTCTTGCACCTGCGGGCTCGTCAGGATGTTCAGCACCTTGACGGCGGCCGCCTTGTTCTTGGTGCCCGAGTTGATCGCCCAGCCCACGGTGTACAGGAAGTTGCCGCGCTCGCCGGTCTTGTTGTTCTTGGGCATCAGGGCGGTGCCGAACTTCAGGTTGGGGGCGTTGTCGCGCAGGAAATTCACGATCCAGCCGCCCTCGATGGCGACCGCAACCTTGCCGGTCTTCAGGCAGCCGCCGCCCCAGTCGGTCGAGAGCTCGCTGGGCTGCACGCCCACCTTGTCCTTCGCCAGCCCGGTGTAGAAATTAAAGGCCTCGGCGAAGCGCGGGTCGGCGAGGTTGGTCTTGCCGTTCGCGCCGAACTGCTGCCAGCCGGTCGCGTAGGCGAAGGCGCCGAAGCGGTCGAAGGTCGGGGCCAGGCACAGGCCGTAGTACTCGCTGCCGAGTTTTTGCTTGACGTTCCGCAGCTTGGTCGCCAGGCTCGTCCAGGTGTCGTTGTTGTTGGGGTACGCCACGCCCGCCTCGTCGAAGAGGTCCTTGTTGTACACGACCGTCAGGGTGTTGAAGTCCTTGGCGACGGCGTAGAGTTTGCCGTTCCGCGTGAAGGCGGTGTTCAGGCTCTTGATGAAGGGGGTGGTGCTCACGACACCGTTCAGCGGCAGAATTTTCCCGGTGGCGACGAAGCCGTCGAGCGTCTCGGCGGGGAGATACATCACGTCCCCGGCGTTTCCCGCCGCGAGCAGGGTGGTCAGCGCCTGGTTGTAGTCGCCCTGAAGAGGCTGGTACACCACGGTGACGCCGTCCTTCGCCATCTGGGGCTTCACGAAGCGGTTGATGAGGTCGTTCACCAGGGTCTGGTCGGTGCCGCCGTAACCGTTGATCTTGACGGTCTTGGAGGCGGTCTGAGCGCCAGCGGGAGTGACGAGCAGGGCGAGGCCGAGGCTGAGTCCGAGAACGTTCTTCATGGGTTCCCTCCGGGGGATCGCGCGGCCGTCACATGTGAGACGGTCGCGCCGGGAATGAGCTGCACGGGAATGAATTCGCCACGGGGCGGCTGCCCCGAGGTGGCCTCCTGCATGAGAGACAGGGCGGTGCGGGCGAGGCGGGGGATGTCCTGCGCGACGGTGGTGAGGGGCACGGGCAGCGGCAGCTCGGGCAGGCCGTCGAAGCCCACCACGGACACGTCGCCCGGCACCCGCAGCCCCAGGTCCTCCAGGGCGGCCACGGCCCCGACGGCGCTCTCGTCGCTCTGGGCAAAGCAGGCGGTGAAGCGCGCACCCCCCTCCCAGGCCCGGCGCAGGGCGCGGTAGCCGCTCAGCACCGTGAAGTCCGCCTCGATGGGGATCACCTCCGCCCCGGCCTCCCGGGCGGCGCGCAGGCAGCCCCGCTCCCGGTCCTGGGCGACCTGACTGGGACCCCGGCCCAGGTACGCGAGGCGGCGATGCCCCGCCCGGAGAAGCTGGGTGGTGGCGAGGTACCCCCCCCCCTCGTCGTCGGGGGCCACCCAGAACGAGCCGGGCTGGTGGCCGACGAGAACGGCGGGAACCCCGCGCCCCCGCAGCAGGCGCAGGCGGGGGTCGTCGTCCCCCTGGGCGTGAAGGACGAGCACGGCGCTGGGCAAGCGGGCCACGCCGCCCAGGTCGTCGCGCAGGTCCACGAGCTGCACCCCCAGGGGCGCGGTGTGCCCCTCCAGCGCCCGGCGCAGCAGGACGTGGTACGGGCTGAAGGTGAGGTCCTGGGCGGCGAGCGACAGCCCCAGGGTCTGCCCGGTGCGCCAGCTCAGGTGACGGGCGACCGGATCGGGCGCGTACCCCATCCGCCGCATCGTCTCCTGCACCCGCTCGCGGGTGGGCGCGGCCACGGTCGCGTGCCCGTTGAGCACGCGGCTGACCGTCCCCTTGCTCACCCCGCACGCCCGCGCGATGTCGTTGATGGTGGGCCTGACCAGATGACCGAGACTCACGACGCGCCACACCCCCTCCGTAACCGGTTCCAACAACGAGGAACGAGCAAGAGGGAGCCTGCCCCTCCGCCACTCGCGTTTGTAATCGGTTACAAGGTCATTGTGTGCTTTCCGGCCGCGCTGTCAAGTCCTCCGACCACGAAGGTCCCCGAGCCCGGGCAGGTTCCGATTGTTCGTCGCCGTCTTGCCCTTCCGTCCCCAGATGGGGCAGACTCGGGAGAACGTGAACGCAGCCGAGACGCGCGCCCTCCTCGCGGCGCTGAGAACGGCCCTGGCCCGGGGTCAGGGGGCCGCCCTCGCCACGGTGGTCGGGGTGCGGGGCAGCGCCTACCGCCGCGAGGGCACCCGGATGCTCGTGCTCGACGACGGGGTACAGGTCTGCATGCTCTCCGGCGGCTGCCTGGAGGCCGAGGTGGTGGAGGTGGCGCTGGAGGTCATTCGCACCGGCCAGCCCACCCTCACCCACTACGACCTCTCGGAGGACGCGACCTGGGGACTGGGAATCGGCTGCGGGGGCAGCGTGGACGTGCGGGTCGAAAGGGTGGACCCGGGCGATCCCGTGACCGCCGCCTGGCTGGGAGCGCTGGAGGAGGGCCGACCCGCCGCCCTCGCGGTGCCGCTGTCCGGGGAGGGGAGGGTGCTCGTCACCCCGGACGGGGAGGAGGTGGGCCACCTGACCGACCCCGCCCTGCACACCTTCGCTACCCTGGCCGCCCGCGAGCGGTTGGGCCTGCGTGAGCCGCGCGCCGTGACCCTCGCGGCCCCGGACGGCACCCCGGTCTTCCTCGACGTGAGCGTGCCGCCGCCCGAACTCGTGATCTACGGGGCGGGGCACGACGCGATCCCCCTCGCCACCCAGGCCCACGCGCTGGGGTACGACGTCCACGTCATCGACCCCCGCCCCGCGTACCTGACGCCGGGCCGCTTCCCGGGGGCAACGCTGCATCCCCTCGCCCCCGAGGACCTGTCCGCCTTCACCCCGGGGGAACGCGCCCACCTCATCGTGATGAACCACCACCTCGACCGCGACCGGGTGTGCCTAGCCCACGCTCTGCGCTCCGGGGCGCCGTACGTGGGTGTGCTGGGGCCCCGCTCCCGCGCGGAGGACCTGCTGCGGGCCCTGGAGGCGGAGGGCGCCCCCTTCACCCCGGAACAGCTCGCCCGGTTGCGCTCCCCAATTGGCCTGCGCCTGGGGGCCGAGGCGCCCGAGGAGGTCGCCCTGAGCATCTTGGGGGAGCTGATGGCATGGCGCCGGGGCTACGACGGCGGCTTCCTGAGCGGGCACGCGGGCCGCATCCACGACTCGGGCACGCACGCCCCCGCCCCGGCACACCTGGGGGCGTCGGTGGGGTCGGTGGCGGACTGAGCGGGAAGACGTTCCTTTGGCCTCACGTCAAACCCCCCGGTGACTGGTCTGATGGGGACACCATGACCACACCACAAAGCCCCGACTCGGCCTTCACGCCCACCTACGACCTCAGCGACGCCCACCCCGACGCGCCCGTCCTGACGCCGATCTTCCGGGCTTACGGGGGCCGCCCGCGTTTTCACGGCCTAGTGGTGACCGTGTGCGTGCAGGACGACAACACACTCGTGCGCGCGGTGCTGGAGGAACCGGGAGAGGGCCGCGTGCTCGTCGTGGACAACGGCGGTAGCCTGACCTGCGCGGTGGTGGGCGGGACGCTGGCAGAGATCGGGAGGCGGAGCGGCTGGGCGGGCGTGGTTGTGAACGGGTGCGTGCGCGACGTGGCCGAACTCGCCGCCTGCGACCTGGGCGTCCGGGCACTCGCCTCCCATCCCCGGCGGAGCGGCAAGCGTGATCTGGGGGAGCGGGACGTGCCCGTGACCTTTGCGGAAGTCACCTTCCACCCCGGCGACCACCTCTACGCCGACGAGGACGGCATGGTCGTCCTGCCTGCCGGGCGCTGAGCAGGAGCCCCCCGTTCGGCCCCGCCGCCCTATCCTGGGGACATGTCCCGCCGACCTTCCCCGCCCGCCTCACGCCTCGCCCGGCCCCTGTGGGTGGCGTTGGGCTTCGTGCTCACCGGGCTGGGCGTGCTGGGCCTGATCCTGCCGGGCTTTCCGGGGACGGTGTGGTTCGTGCTCGCGGCGGCCTGCTTCGCGCGGGGCAACCCGAAGTGGGAGGCGTGGCTGCTCTCCCGGCCCGTGGTCGGTGAACTGGTGCGCGACTACCGGGCGGGGCGGGGGATGCCCCTGCGGGCCAAGTGGATCGCCTGCACCTGCATCGCCGTGGCGGTGGGCTTCAGCCTGCCCCGTATTCCCGTCCTGGCCGGGCAGGTCGCGTGGGTGCTCGTGGGAGCGGCGGGCATCCTCTTCATCACCCTGCGCGTGCCGACGCGCCGACCTTGAGGACCCGTCCCGCCCTCCTGCTGGGGCTGGCCGCCGCGCTCGGGCTGGGCGCGCTGCTGACCCACGCCCTCGTCCAGCGCGGAGAGAGCCGCTACCCGCCGCGTGGTCGCGTCCTGAACCTCCCGGACGGCCCCACACACGTCATCGACGGCGGAGACCCCTCCGCACCCCCCACCGTCCTCATCCACGGGAGCGACGGGGTGGCGCTCGACTGGCCTGTCTCGCCGCTGTGGGACGAACTCGGGGGGCACGCGCGGCTGATCGCTCCCGACCGCCCGGGGCACGGCCACACCCCCGTCCGGCCGGGCTCGCCCGTCACGGTGGAGGTCAACGTGCGGCGTTTGAGCCAACTTCTCGACGCGCTCGCGGTACGTGAACCCGTCATCCTGCTCGGTCATTCCTACGGGGCGGCGGTGGCGCTCGCCTTCACCGTCGCCTACCCGGAGCGAGTACGCGGGCTGGTGCTCTTTTCCCCTACCGCCTTTCCGGTGCGCGGCCTGACCCGGCCCCTGGCGTACGTGCCGCTCGTGCCCGTGCTGGAAGCACTCCTCACGCGGGTGCTGCTGCTGCCCCTGGGCCGCCTCGTCGCCCGCATCGAGGGCACGCGCGCCTTTCACCCCCACCCCATCCCGCCCGACTGGCACGCGATGATGCTCGCCTTCTCACGCCGCCGGGCACAGGTCCACGCCCTCGCCTGGGAGAACCGCACCTTCGCCCGCGAACTCGCCCGGCTCGCCCCGCAGTACCCCCGGCTGGGCGTGCCCGCCACGATCATCGCCGGAGCGCACGACCGCCTCACGCCCGCGACCCTCCACGCGGTGCCGCTCGCCCGCGCCCTCCCGCGAGCGACCCTGCGCGTCCTGCCCGACGGGGGGCACCAGCTCCACTGGACTCACCCCGGCGAGATCGCCCGCGCCGTGCGGGAGACCGCTCCCCCGTGACCTAGACGCCGGGACACCCCGGATCACGTTCGGACCAGCCCCTTGCGTCCCGCGAATGTCACCCCTCTGGGAGGCCCGATGAACCTGACGGCATTGATCGTGGCCCTGATCGTTTGCCTGGGTTTGGCGACGTTGGGCAACGCCTTTGTGGGGCGCAGTCTGACCGAATGGTACGCGCATCTGCGTCAACCCCGGTGGGCCGTCCCCCTCTGGGCCTTCGTGCTGGTTGCCCTGGCGGTGTACACGGTCCAGGGCGTGATCATCTACCGCCTGGTGGCGCGGCAGCCGCCTGGTTGGGTGTGGGCGCTGACGGCACTCCTCATCACGATGCTCGGAAACGAGGTCTGGAACCTGGTTTTCTTCGGCCGACGCAGCACCCTCGCCGGATTTGTGGGCATCGTGCTGTTCTGTCTTCCTCTGGCCGCGACTTTGATTCTGCTGGAACGGGCTGACGGCTTCGCGGCAAGGTTGCTTGCCCCCTATGCGCTGTAGGTGCTCTACGACCTCGCCTGGACCTATAGCCTGTGGCGACTGAACTTGCGGTGAGTACATCCTGACAGGCCTGAACGGTGGACCCGTTCGCCCGCTGACTTGTCCGGCCCCTCCCACTGCTGAACCCCATTGGCTTCTGGTATCTGGCGAGGAGGGCGACATGGAAAGGGCGGCCGCACGGCGTCCCTTCGTCTCCTGCGTTCCTTTGGGGTCTTTCACCCGACGCTAGACTCCGCCCATGTTGGAAGGTGTCCTGAACCGTCTGGGCGAGTACGGCAACCCGGTGCCGCGCTTTACGGCGCCGCGCTGTCTGCTCGAACGCCAGGCGGTCGGCGGGTGCGACGCCTGTCACGCCACCTGCCCCCACGACGCCATCAGGCTCGGTCCTCTCGGCGACAGCATTCAGATCGACCCGGCTGCCTGCACGGGCTGCGGCCTGTGCGTCCAGGTCTGCCCCTCGGGCGCCCTGGAGTACGACCTCACCCCCACCCTCCAGAGCGTGCGCGACGCGGGTCAGGGGGGGGAAGCCACCCTCACCTGCTCGCAGAGCGGTGCGGGCGGCCCCACCCTGCCCTGCCTGGGCCGCGTGACCCCCGCCGTGGTCGCCGCCGCCGGGGCCTGGGGCACCCCGCTGACCCTGATCCACGGCGAGTGCGGGGCGTGCCCGGTCGGCGCCCCCGACGTGCCCGAGCGGGTGAGCCGGGTGGTCGAGGAGGCCGAGCACCTGCGCGAGGCGACGGGGCGGCCCACCGGGGCCACCGTGCGGCCCGCCACCCCGGAGGACCGCGACCGGGCGGTGCGCGTCTCGCGGCGCGGCGCCTTCGCCACCCTGCTGCGGGCGGGGCGGCAGGGGGTCGCCCAGGCCATCCCCGAGCGCCCCCTGCCCTTCGTGGACTGGAGCGTCCCGGGGGAGCGCACCCCCCAGGAGTGGCGCTGGCGGGCCCGCGCCCTCAAGCCCGACCCGGCCCCCGACGCCGCCGTGTTCTGGCCGGCCCCCCTGGTAGACGACTCCTGCATCGACTGCCCGGTGTGCTCGAACGTCTGCCCCACCGAGGCGATCACCCGCGAACTCAAGCCGGAAGGCGGCGTGCGGTTGCTGCTGAACCTGACCGCCTGCACGAGTTGCATGGCCTGCGTGCGCTCCTGCCCCCCCGACGCGATGCACCCCCAGGGCGAATGGCTCCCCGCCGCCTTCCACGCGCCCATCCTGATCCGGGAGAGCGACTCGGTGATGTAGAGGGTGGGCGAAAGAGAGGGTGTTTTGGGCGTTGGGGGGTGCTGGGGGGCGTTTGCGGTTCACCCCCTCTGCTGTGCAGCTCTGCGAGTCCCAGCCTCCCCCTCAAGGGGGAGGAGTTAAAAGCGCGAGAGCTTCTGCGCTGTTTAAAACGTCAATCCAGACGCCCCATGAGCAGCAGAGAGTGAACGCCCCTGGCCCACGACCACGTCGGCTCGCGCAGCGAGACGGTGGGCAAGTAGATGGGACTCAGCAAGATCAGACCTTGCGATCAGAAAAACACGACCACCGATGCTGTCCGTTAACCCTTGCCCAGCGCCGCGCCGCTCCCCCTGCCCCCTCTGGGGGTAGGGGGTTGGGGGGTGGGGGCAAACCGTGGCCAGACGCCCGGCCCCCCAATACCAACCCCCTGACCGTGACCCCTCTCCCCGCCCACCTCCCCCCGCCCGCCCTACACTGAGACGCGTGTTCCCCGCCCGCTCCCCCTACGCCCGCCTGGAGGCGTTCCTGCGGGACATCCTGGGCGGAGGAGCGGCTCTGCTCCACGAGGAGAAGGAAGCCCCCGCCCGCACCCTGAACACGGCGGCCCTCGGCTGGTCGGACGCGGTCGCGCGCGGCTTCGGCTTCCCCGAGGTCTTCAGCCACCAGGCCGAGACCTACCGCCTGATGCAAGGCGGCAAACACGTCATCGTCACGACCCCGACCGCCAGCGGCAAGACCGGCGCCTTCTTCCCGGCGGTCTTCGAGCGGTTGGAGCGCGACCTACAGGCGACGGCCCTCTTCGTCTACCCCCTCGTCGCCCTCGGGCAAGACCAGCGCGACAAGCTGGCGGCCTTCCAGACGCGCGGGGCTTTCGGCTGGGAGATCGGCGCCTTCCAGGGTACGGCCCAGCCGAACGAGGTCTTCCGCCCCGGCGTGCGGATGGTCACCGCCACCCCCGACAAGCTCCACTGGTCGCTGACCCAGCCACGCGTGCGCGAGTTTCTCTCCCGCCTGTCCTTCATCGTGCTCGACGAGGCGCACACGTACCGGGGCGGCTTCGGCAGCGAGGTCGCCGGGATGCTGCGCCGTCTGCTCGATCTCGCGCGGGCGCTGGGCGCGAACCCGCAGGTCGTCCTCTCCACCGCCACCATCGGCAACCCCGCCGAGTTCGCGCGGGAACTGGTCGGGGTGGACGCCGTGCAGGTGGGCGAGTCGGGCGCGGCGCGACACGGCAAACGCTACTACCTCGCCGACCACCGGGGGCAGCCCCGCCGCTTCTGGGACGCGGTGGTGAGCGCGAGCGTCACGCACAACCTCAAGGTGCTCGCCTTCTTCCGGGGCCGTTCGCGGGCCGCCCGCCTGTACTCCACCTACCGCGCTCAGCCCCTCTATCAACGGCACACCCACCTCTACATGGCCGGGACCTCCGACCGCGAGGGCCGCCTCACCGAGTTTCGCCGCGCGACCAGCGGGGTCATGTTCGCCACCAACGCGCTCGAAGCCGGGGTGGACATCGGCGACCTGGAAGTCGTCATCATCGACGGCTACCCCGGTTCTCGAATGGCCTTCCGGCAGATGGCGGGCCGGGCGGGACGCATTGCCCCCGGACTGGTCCTCTACCTCCCCGCGCTGAACGAGCAGGGCGTGCCGCAGCCCGTGGACGCCTTCTACTCCAACGCCGGGAACTTCCGCGAACTCGTGACGGGGCCCATCGAGAAGGCGGTGGTGGAGGCGAACAACCCCTACCTCTCGCCCCGGCACCGAGACCGCGCGAACGAGGAGTTCAAGGCGGCGGGCCTTCCGGCCGAGGTTCTGCCCGGTCCCAAATATTGGAATCTGCGCGGTGAGGGCAGCGCCAAGTTCGCCGTCGTGGAGGAGGCCGACTGGGAGACGAAGGGCCCGCGCGCCTTTGACACGCCGCTGGAGTCACCCAGCCAGCACTACGCCCTCACCGAGAAGCACGAGGGGGCGGTGTTCACTCTCGACGGGCAGGGGTACAAGGTCACCCGCTGGCAGGAGCACCCGGCGGGGACGGCGATCCTCGCCCAGCGGTTCGAGGCCTCCAACCTCTTCACACGCGGGCTGTACGCCATCGAGGTCAGTCCGACCCACATGGGCGAGTGGGTGCGGCGCGGGGCCCTGGCCTACCGTCACGGCGAGGTCACCATCCGCCGCCGCTACACCGGCTTCATGATGATGAGGCAGGTTTTCGAGCGCGTCTGCACCGGCTGCGACCGCGAGCCCGACCCCACCGAGCGGGTCTGCCGCGCCTGCGGAAGCCGCATCCAGGACCGGATGCAGGACCACAAGCTCTCCGAGCACCTCTACGACGAGCCCCTCGAACTCCCCCCCTTCCGCACCTCCGCCCTGGAGATCGGCGTGGACGCCCGTGCGACCGAGCATCCGACGGCGGTCGCCCACACCCTCAAGCACCTCCTGCAAAAGGTGACTCCCGAACGCGTGGCCTGCGACGAGAACGACCTCGCCGGGGCTTTCCGCGAGGGGCGCGACAACTACTTCTTCCTGTACGACGACTGGCTGGGCGGGCTGGGCGTGTCGCGCCGCGCCTTCGAGAACCTCGACGACCTCCTCGCCCGCGCCCTCGACCTCACCGCCAAGACGTGCTGCAAGGAGCCCCACGGCTGCTACGAGTGCATCGCCGTGAGCCGCTGCTACGCCCCCTTTTTGAGCAGCGGCGAGCGCAGGCCCACCGACAAGCACGCGACGCGGGCCTTCCTGCAAGACCTGCTGGGGGTGCAGCCTGCCTCTGAGCCGGAGCCCGACGCCATCACCCTCCCCGAGGTGCCCGCCCTGCCGCCCTCCTGGCCGCTCCAGGCGCGCGAACTCCTCGACCTCCAGGGCCTCAGCCTGCCCGAGGTCAGCGCCCGGCTCGGCATTCCCAGCCGTGAGATTCAGCGGGCCGTGAGCACCACCGACCCGCTGCGGGTACGCCACGCCAAGTTCGGGGAGGGGGTGCTGCTCCAGGGCTTCGGGCAGGGCGAACGTCGGGAGGTACTGGTCTACTTCCCCGGGGTCGGCCAGAAACGCCTGCTGCTGAGGTACGCGGGCCTGACCGTCATTGAGAAGCCCAGTGTCGTGGCTCGGGGATGAGCGGCGGTTGACCCCCTCGCGCGGGCACGGCTATACTCCACTGCGCCCGCCCTGCGGGTAAGCCGTTGGGGCATTGTGTAATGGCAGCACAGCAGTCTTTGGAACTGTTAGTCAAGGTTCGAATCCTTGTGCCCCAGCCAGCGAGGTGGGAAGAGGCGGAATCCGGTGTGGGTTCCGCCCCTTCTCTTTGTTCTCCGTGAGCCGCACTGCTGAGCCAGATGAAAATGGCGTCAGCCCTCCTCACGTCCAGTCAGGTGAGCTTCACCCGAAGTCAGGCGGGCGGGACTACGGTGAGTTCAGCCAAGCCGCCGAGCAGCATGAGCCGGGACTCTCCCGGCGCGTCGGCGGCCCTGACCGGAGGAATCCTCATGAAGAAGCCCGCCATCCTGACCGCTCTGACCGCCGCCCTGCTTCTTCCCCTCGCCGCGCCCGCCCAGGCCACGCCCCGGCTGAGCACCCAGAGCATCATCGTGAATCCCGTCCCCACCAGCCTCTCCGCGCAGGTGTGGGTGGACCGCGACCCCAGCGGGGCCCAGACCCCGAACTACCGGGTGGGCGAGCGCATCCGGCTCTTCACCCAGGTCAACGAGGACGCCTACGTCTATCTGTTCAACGTCAACCCCGACGGCAGCGTGGACCAGATTCTTCCCAACCGCCTGAGCGGCACCAACTTCGTCCGCAGGGGGGAAGTCCGCGCCTTCCCGGCGGCCGGGGACAACTTCACCTTCGACGTGGCCGGACCCTACGGCCAGAACAAGGTCCTCGTCGTCGCCAGCCGCCGCCCCCTGAACCTCTCGGAGATCAGCTCCTTCCAGGCGGGGCAACCCTTCGCCACCGTGAAGCCCACCGCCAACTCCCCCCAGCGCCTCGCCCAGGCCCTAAGCATCGTCGTCAACCCGGTCACGCCCACGCCTACCCCCACCACCCAGCCTGCCTTCTCCCAGCAGGACTGGGTGAGCGACACGGCCTTCTACAACGTGGCGTACTGAGGTCGGAGAGCGCCACGCCGACGGCCTCCAGAACAAGGCAAGAGGAAAAGGGACCCGGCTGAGTCTGGGTCCCCTCCCTTTTTCCGTCCCCCAATATCCCGCCCTACTCAGCGCGTGAGCACGTAGTACGCCCGCTTCCCCTGCCGGGCGAGGTCGGTCACGGCGTACCCCCGCCCCAGGTAGGTGCCGAGCACGTCGCGCAGAGCGTACCTCCAGGCCAGGCGGGCGGTCTCGGGAAGGAGGTCCGCGTGAATGGGGACTTCCGCGAGGAGGGTCGTGCCCGTCAGGTCAAGGTGAGGACGTCCCGGCCCCTCCCCCTCCGCCTCCAGCGCGGGCTCACCCTCGGGAGCGGGCACCGGGCGCTGCGTGTGCGGCCCCGTCAGTTCCCACTCGATCATCAGGCG